>NZ_JXMW01000004.1:12500-112763 GCF_002072215.1 Methanobrevibacter arboriphilus JCM 13429 = DSM 1125 | reverse complement strand
TTCCTCAACACTTCAAAACTAGTACTATTACTAAAAGCAGTCTAATTCTCATTACCAACATAATTAACACTAACAGTTATAGTTCCAGTACGATTAGTTGTATAATTAAAATTCCAACCACCAGTACAATTAACAGAAACATCTGTGTAAAGATTACCATCAACAGTAACATTAACACCAGTTATACCAGTATAATTAGCTAACTGACCAGAAATAGTAACATTATTGCCAATACTCACTGAATCATTACTAACAATTATACTAGAATTAGTAGTTAATTGGGAATNAAAAGCTACATTATCATCTACATTATCTAAAGTAGCAGCTAAAGTTTGAACACCAGCTGTAGCTGTTGCATTATAAACAAAACCATCAACACGACTACTATTAAAATCATCACCATTGAAAGTTCCATTAACAACAAAATCAGGTAAAAATTCAACACCATCATTACTAAGCGTAGTATTCAAAACTAACAACATAAAACTAACATTATCACCAAAATGAACACCATCCAAACTAGAAGTATTAGTAATATTCAAAATAAAATGATTAAGAGTATCAATGCCCAAAATTTTACCAGTTATATTATTAAGACCCCACCAATTACGATCAAAACTACTATTATCATTATGACCAGTAATATTAACACCAACAGAAGCAATAATACGATTATACTCAACAGTAACATTAACCAATGAACCAGAACTTAAACCAGTAAAATTCAAACCAGCCTTAGTAGCAAAAATAGTATTACCACTAACAACAAAATCAGTCACATTAGTAACACCAGCACCACTAGTATAGAAATAAAAACCATCACCATTAGTAACATTAATAGTATTATTCAAGAAATTAACACCCTTAACATTACCATTAGACAAATAAACATAAACACCATAACTAACACCAGTAATATTGTTGTTGGCNAAGGTTATATTGGTGTTGTTGCTACTGTATGCATACAGAGAAACACAATAACTAACACCAGTAATATTGTTATTGACGAAGGATATATTGATGTTGTTGCTACTGTATGCATCCAGAGCAACACCAGGGCCGGATGTTCCTGTGATGTTGTTGTTGGCAAAGGATAAATTAGTGTTATTGCTGCCGTATGCATCCAGCAGCAACAACACCAATATAACCTTCGCCAACAACAACATCACAGGAACATATGGTGTTTATCTGTATGCATACAGCAGCAACAACACCAATATAACCTTCGCTAACAACAATATTACTGGTGTTAGTTATGGTGTTTATGTTTATTTGTATAATGGTAATGTTAAGGGTGTTAATTTCTTGAATAATACTATTAATGCTACTAGTGGTGATGGTTTTTATTTCTATACTGGTGGTGGTGTTACTAATGTGACTGATTTTGTTGTTAGTGGTAATACTATTTTTGCTACTAATGCTGGTTTGAATTTTACTGGTTTAAGTGCTGGTTCATTGGTTAATGTTACTGTTGAGTATAATCGTATTATTGCTTCTTTTGGTGTTAATGTTACTGGTCATAATGATAATAGTATTTTTGATCGTAATTGGTGGGGTGTTAATGATATTACTGGTATGATTTTGGGTGTTGATACTTTTAATCATTTTATTTTGAATATTACTAATACTTCTAGTTTGGATGGTGTTCATTTTGGTGATAATGTTAGTTTTATGTTGTTAGTTTTGAATACTACGCTTAGTAATGATGGTGTTGAATTTTTACCTGATTTTGTTGTTAATGGAACTTTTAATGGTGATGATTTTAATAGTAGTCGTGTTGATGGTTTTGTTTATAATGCAACAGCTACATTTGGTGTTCAAACTTTAGCTGCTACTTTAGATAATGTAGATGATAATGTAGCTTTTAATTCCCTCCAATTAACTACTAATTCTAGTATAATTGTTAGTAATGATTCAGTGAGTATTGGCAATAATGTTACTATTTCTGGTCAGTTAGCTAATTATACTGGTATAACTGGTGTTAATGTTACTGTTGATGGTAATCTTTATACAGATGTTTCTGTTAATGGTACTGGTGGTTGGAATTTTAATTATACAACTAATTGTACTGGAACTATAACTGTTAGTGTTACTTATGCTGGTAATGATAATTATACTGCTTTTAGTAATAGTACTAGTTTTGAAGTTGTTAAGAATAGTACTAATTCTAGTATTATTGTAGCTAGTGTTCAAATTGGTACTAATGCTATTATTTCTGGTGAGCTTGTTGGTTATGTTGGTAATGGCTCTGATATTTTGACTGTTAGTGTTGATGGTAATGTTTATGATAATATTATTATTAATTCTACTGGTGGTTGGAGTCTTAATTATACAACTAATCGTACAGGAAACATAATTATTACTGTTAGTTATGTTGGTAATGAGAATTATACTGCTTTTATTAATGCAAGTAGTTTTACTGTGATTTTGAATGATACTAATTCTAGTATTGTTGTTAATCCTGAAACTGTAAATATTGGCAACAATGTTACTATTTCTGGTGAGCTTGTTGGTTATGTTGGTAATGGCTCTGACATTTTAACTGTTAGTGTTGATGATAATGTTTATAATGATGTTACTATTAATTCTACTGGTGGTTGGAGTCTTAATTATACAACTAATCGTACTGGAAATATAACTGTTAGTGTTAATTATGCTGGTAACGAAAATTATACTGCTTTTAATAATGCAACTAGCTTTTTAGTGGCTAAGAATGGTGTTAATTCTTCTATTAATATTCCTAGTAATATTAAGGTTGGAGATTCTATAATAATTGATGGTGTTTTAGCTGATGAAAATGGTAATCCAATAGCTAATACTACTATTACTGTTATTATTGATGGTGAAAACTTTAATGTAACAACTGCTGATAATGGTAGTTGGAATATTAATTACACTCCAACTCATGCAGGTGACTTTAATATTAATGTTACTTGGGAAGGTAATGATAATTACACTAGCTTTACCAATAATACTAACTTCAATGTTAATAAATTAGCTACATATTCTAGTATTGACCTTTCAGCTGATTTTAGAATAGGGAAAACTACTGTTATAAGTGGTGTTCTTCTCGATGAGGAAGATAATACAATAGCTGATAGTGAATTAGAAATCACTATTGATGGTAAAAAACATTTAGTGAAAACTAATTCCAATGGTTACTGGTATTTAACTTATAAACCTGAAAAAACTGGAAAAACTACAGTTGTACTTAATTTCAATGGTGATACTAAATATTTAGGTTTCACTAACAGCACTAGTTTTGATGTTAAAAAAGGTGAAACTTTCACTAATGTCACTGTTAATGAAAATAAGAATGGTTCTGTTGATTTGATTGTTAAAGTAGTTGATGAAGATGGTGATACCATACCAGATTATAAAGTTAATCTTGAATTAGATGGTAAATACATAGGATCTGTGATAACAGATTCTGATGGAGTTGGAATATTCCATATACCAAATTCTAAACTTACCTCTGGTAAACATAAGATTACAGTTTCATCTGACAATGAAAATTACTTTAGTAATTTAGCATTTGCTGAATTTGAAACCAAAAACAACAATAACACCAACAACACTAATAATACTAATAGTACTAATGGTAATGGCAATAAAACAAGCGATAATCCAGTAGCAATAGCTACTATGAAAAAAACAGGAATACCAATAATAGCTATTATACTAGTATTGATAAGTATATTTGGAATCAGCTTAAGAAGAAAACAATAATTAAACATTTTTTTTTTAGGAGGGCTTATTTATTTTTTTCCTCCATATTTATTTTTATTATTTATATTTTAATTTTTATTATTTTTTAGGCTTTGTAGAAACCCTTTTTTTTATGAGATTTGGGTTGATCTGTATATGTTGTATATTGTGTTTTTGAGTTTTTTTTCTTTGTTTGATGTTTTTTGTGTTTTGCTTTTGTTTATTCCATTAAATTTTCTTTTTCTTACGCTTATTACACTTTCTATGTTGTTTCTTTTTGAGCATATTTGGGGTCTGAATATTGTTGGGCTTTTTAGTCTGTATTGTCCTTTTTTAGCTCTTTTTTTCAATGGTATTTGGTCAAAAGCTTTTATTTCTTCGTTTATACATTTTCTTATTAGTTCTGTGTCGTATGCTTTGTCTGCTAGTATATAGGGAGGATTATATTTTTTTTTATTTGTCTTAGGGATGCTATTGCAAATTTTGTGTCGTGTTTTAGACTTTTTTGAACTGTATAATGAAGAATTAGTCTAGTTTTCACATCAATTGCAATATGGGTTTCAACATAGCTTTTTCTTTCTTTTTTTCTCACTTTTGCGTAATATTTGTCTGCATTATCGTTTGTAAACCCTGTTCCATCTAATACTATTAATTTCCCTTCGATTTTATGTAGATTTTTATTGCTGAAATAGTGAATAATGTATGTTGTGTGTATAAATGATTTGAAAAAGTGTTAGAATATTTGTTTAAAGTTATTTTTGCATATTTATATGTGAATTCAATGAATCTTAAGAGGTTATTTGTTGTAATATCTTTATTATTTTCTTTTAAGATTTTTGCAGTAGAATTATTAAACTTTTTTTCCAAGCCAAAATCCAAAAGATTTAACTGTCTTGAAAACAAACAACAAATTGGAGGATACTTTATATTACTAGTCATAATACTAAATATCCTCCAGTCCAATATAAATAACTATTTACCCTTATTTTTTCCAAAAACAACGACTAACAGTTTCAAGTGTATTAAAATTAAAAACACAACTGCCTATTTTTCAAAATCAATAAAATCTCAAGAAAAAAAAAGGGTTTCTACAAAGCCAATTTAATAGAAAAAGAAGATTGAAATAATACTTAAAAAAATTTAAAGATAGTTGAAAAATAATTTTAATTTTTCTTACTTATCTTTTAATTTTCTTGTTTTTATATTTTGAGTGTTTTTGTTTTTTTGGATGATGTGTATATTCCAGTTCCTGTATATTTTGTTGTTATTTTGTTTTTGCCTTTGATTTTGTTTGTTTTGATTTTTAAGTATGCTATTCCTTTTGTGTTTGTTTTTGCTTTTCCTAAGTATTTTTTGCCTTTGTAAACTTTTATCCATTTTTTAGCTACTGATTTCTTTTTATTGTCTTTTAAACTGATTTTCAGTTTAGTGTATTTTTTAGATTTAGATGCTATTTGGAAATTGTTTGTTGTTTTTAGTTTACGAGCAGTATATTTAATATTAGATTCTTGTTTATCTAATTTAGCTTTTACTGTGTTACTTATTGTTTTTAAGGTAATTGAATAATTAGTGTTTATTCTTCCATCAATATTTTTTAAAAGTTTACCATTATAATATAAGCTTGTTGTGAAGTATTTTAGCTTGTTTTTTGCATCTGCATTATTATTTGTACCATTAAGTACAAAATAATAGTATATGGTGAGTTTATCAGTTACGTATAATTTATTGTTAGCTATCTTTGTTGTGATTTTCATTGTGTAATAGTTTATTGGCTTAACACCAATGACTTTGTCTTTTATATTATTTGTTCCCCACCAGTTATGACTAATTTTAACATTTGAAACATTACCTACCATTCCAGGCATCATTTCTTCTGTATTAATATAATATATAGAATTATTTTTACTATTTAAAAAAGTATTATATGTAATAGAAACTGGAAATTGGATTGTACTTAAATAAATATCACTACCTTTAGTAGCTGAATTATTATTAAAATTAGAATTTGAAACATTTAAAGGGGAAATAAGATTGATTATTGCTTCTCCTGTTTCATTTGCCTTATTATTAGTGAAATTACAATTAAAAATATTCAATTGCATTATATTCAATACTGCTCCTCCCATTGGTGCACTATTGTTGATAAAAGAGGAATTATAAATATTACAAATATAACCTAATTCTCCTCCTGCTGATGCAATACCTCCTCCACCACTAGTAGCAGTATTATCTATAAATTTAGAACGAAGAATATTTAAACTTCCAGAGCTTCCAATAGATCCTCCTACTTTTGCAGAATTATTAATAAAGCTACAAGAATCGATAATTATGGGAATATCACAATAATCATTAAAGATTGCTCCTCCTCCATTTTCTCCTATCGCTTTATTGTTTAGGAAAACTGAAGAATAAATTTCCATTAATCCCTCATCATTATATATTGCTCCTCCAGTATTAGCAGAATTATTAGTAAAATTAGAATTTGCAATACTTATATTTCCTTGATTGAATATTGCTCCTCCTTCAAGTGCTTTGTTATTGATGAATGTTGAGTTTATAATATATGCACTGCCTGCAACTGTAATAATTCCATCTGGATCTGAAATTTTGATATTATTAATTACTGAGCCTATGGTTAGATTATTGTTCATGAAAGAACAATTTATAATGTATATTGTTCCTAAATTAGTAATAACTCCTTGAGTAATCCCTTCTTCCATTCCTTGACCATTAACTATTATTAAATTTATCAATGTTAAATTTCCTGCATTTCCTATAAACCATGAATTATTACAGTCAATTATTGCTTTATTATTAGGATTTTTGCTTTTTATAATAATATTATTTTCGTATCTAACTCCAATTTCTGTATTGTTTTCTCCTTTATAAGTCCCACTTTCTAATATAATAGTTGAATTACCAGTATTGACTGCTTCTTTAATGCCTCCAGTACTATTTTCATTTATTGTTATTTCATTTGCAGATACTGAACTTATTGTTAATGCTGTTGTAATTAGCATTATTGAGATTAATATTATTTTTTTGTTTATTTTTTTCATTTTTTTATTCACCCCTATTTTTATATTTTCTAATTAATACTTATATTTTTAGGTATGCCTAAATATTTATTACTTTAACTACTATACTCTAAAAAATTCTTTAGTAGTAATATAAAAATTTATTTCACATAATACTTAAATAATACTAATTAAATTTATTCTATTTCTTAAAAACAATATTTATAAACTATTCAATGTTTTATAAGTAAGTTACAGTTAAAATAAAAAAATATGATAATTATGAGTTTAATACTTAAATTTTATATAGTATGAACTAAATATATTATTATCACATTTTTGTTATGATTCTTATTTGAAACTGATAATTGTGAGGAATATCAGTTTTTTTTGGAGGTATAAAATATATGGTAAAATATAAAAAAAAGATCATTATATTTGTTCTTTTAGCTATTTTTGTCATTGGAATTAGTCTTACGAGTGTTTCTGCTGCTGAATCTAGTGATGGGAATACTAAAGCTAAAAAAGTTTCTCAATCTGATGTTTTAAAGGCTAGTAAAAATATTAAAACTTATACTGATAAAAATAAAAAACTGCCAAATTATGTTACTATTAAAAATCAAAAATATTCAATGGAAGAATATATGCATCTATCATCTTTAACGATACATTATAAATATAAACAAAAAAAGAATACAGTTACAGTTAAACCTGGTGTTAAAAGTCCGAATAGTCCTTCGGGTTCTAAAATTAATGGAAAACTCACTAAAAAACAGTTTTCCACTTATAATGTTAATGCTTATAAATATATAAAAAATTATAATCGTGCTCCTAATTTTATTTCTACAAAACTAGGTAAGATGAAATTTCAGACATTTATTTATGCTAACAGTCGTATTTTAGCATGGTCTGCAGATAATGGTGGTAAACTGCCTAATACTCTTACTCTTTCTATTTCTGCTACTCATCCTATTAATAAGTATTTCCCAAAATATTCTTCCAGTTCAGATAGTTCTTCTGGTTCTTCTGGTTCTGGTTCTCAAGTTGTTAATCCAACTAAATCTGTTTCTATGACTAATATTTTTGAAGCCTCAAATAGGGTTAAAAATTACATTGAAACTAATAATGCAATACCCTCAAAAGTTAAAGTAGGTTCTGATACTTATTCTGCTAATGATTTCTTATATCTATTATCAAAAGCACTTGTTAATAAAAATTCAGGTGTAAATTCTAATATAGCTGTTTTAAAAACTAATGCTCCTTCTAATTCTTCAGGAAATAATAAACTTGGAAAAATTTATAAAGCTGAATTTTTTAATTTAGCTAAATCCACAGCAAACTATTATAAAACAAATAAAAAAACTCCTAACTATATTAATTCTAGTCTTGGTAATTTACAATATCAATCGGTGATTTATGTTTTTGCACGAATAGGGTCTTATATACATAATAATAAAGCAATTCCAAATTATGTTGATGTGACCGTAGATAGCTCTAGTAAAATTAATGGTGGAACTGGTGGAAATACTAATCCTCCTATTGGTTTAGATGAGTATTTGAAACCTACTAAGAATTGTCAGGTGAATGATGCTAGAATTCAGGCTAAAGCTAAGGAAATTACAAAAGGTTGCACTAATGAATTGCAAAAAGCTACTGCTATTTTTAACTGGGTAAGGGATAATATTAAATATCAATCTTATACTGAGACTCTTAAAGGTGCAGTTAATACTTTATCTAGTAGATTGGGTAATTGTGTTGATCAAACTCATTTGTTGATTGGGCTTTTAAGAGCTTCTGGTATTCCTGCTCGTTATGTAAATGGTATGGCTACTTTCAAATCTAGTGGACATATAGGTCATACTTGGGCTGAAGTTTATGTTAATGGTAAATGGGTGATTGCTGATATAACTAGCAGTCAAAATAGTTTAGGGTCTGTTAAAAATTGTTGGAATCATGAAATATGGTATAAAAGAGCTCAAATAGATTTCTGAGCAAATATCATTTTTCATCATTTTTATAAAAATTAAATTTTGCTTTATATTTTTATTTTCATTTTCATGGATTTTCATTTATAGGACTTTTAACACTTTCATATAAAAATTTTGTTAATAATTATTTTTTAAGTATACTCAAAAAATGTTATTTCTTAGAAAATTGGTATATAAAACAATTAATGATAGATAATAGATTAGCCAAATTTATTTATATTTAAAAAATTAATTTATACTATACTTATTCAAACTTTATATTATATAATTGTATTAAAACTGTATATTAAAACTGTTAATTTAGTTATCAAAACCTTCAATTATAATTGAAAATAGTAATAAATTATATTAAAAATATTGATTAATTATATTAAAATTATACTAGAATTAGTTAAAATCATTAATAAATTATACTAAAAACATTAATAAATTATTAAATTAAAAATAGGAGATAATTGATGAAAATAGCTATTGTACTTGGAACAAGGCCTGAAATTATAAAAATGGTTTCTGTCATTGATGAAATTATTTTTAGAGGTCATGAATTAATTCTTATTCACACTGGTCAACATTATGATCATGAAATGTCTGATCAGTTTTTTGAAGAGCTAGAATTACCTACTCCTAACTATAACATTGGTGTGGGTTCTTCTTCTCATGGTAAACAAACTGGTAAGATGATGGAAGGAATAGAAGAAATATTACTCAAAGAAACCCCAGACATTCTATTAGTTCAAGGAGATACAAATGCTGTTTTAGCTGGAGCTTTAGTAGCTTCTAAACTCCATATTCCTGTAGGTCATGTAGAAGCAGGACTTAGGTCTTATGATATTACTATGCCTGAAGAAGTTAATAGAAAATCTGCTGATGTTTGCTCAAAGTATTACTTTGTTCCCACTGAAAAATCTGCTATTAATTTATCTATTGAAGGCATTTCTAGAAAAGATATATTTATAACTGGAAACACTGTTGTTGATGCTTGTTTTAGAAATTTAGAAATAGCTAAAAAACATATTGATGATATGGAAAATTCTTCTACTTCTCCTACCTCTTCTACTTCTCCTAGCTCCCCTAATTCTTCTACTTCTCCTACTTCTCCTAATTCTTCTAATTATTTTAATTCTCCTAATGATTCTACTTCTCTTGATTCTTCTTCTACTTCTTCATCATTTTCTAATGAAATATTAAACCTATTAAAATTAGATAATATTATTACTTTAACTATGCATAGGGCTGAAAATGTTGATAATAAAAAGCGTTTAACAGATATAATCAATGCAATAGCTGAACTTAAAGATTTTAACATTGTTTTTCCAATCCATCCAAGAACTAAAAAAACAATGGAAAACTTTGGGTTATATGAAGATTTAGCTAAATTAGATAATGTTCATCTTATTAAACCATTAGGATATTTAAACTTTTTACTTTTAATGTCAAAATCATTAATTATTGTCACTGACTCTGGAGGTCTTCAGGAAGAGGCTATTACTCTAGATATTCCTTCTCTTACACTTAGATATAATACTGAGCGTCCTGAAACTGTTGATATGGGTGGAAATATTTTAGTTGGTGCTGATAAAGATTTTATTGTTGAGAGTGCTAATAAAATCTTAAATGATAAATCTTTTTATGATAAAATGAGTTTAGCTCCAAATCCTTATGGTGATGGAACAGCTGGAAAGCAAATATTAGATATAATTGAAGATAGCTATGAAAAAGGAGAATGTAGATTAGATTCTCCTGATGATATTATGGATACTTTCACTACTTTAATGAAAATTGTTGATGAAGATATTACAGTTTCTGATTTTGAAATTAATAATAATGCTTTAATTAGAACAGTTTTCAACCCTGTTTACGAATCAATGAAGTTTCCAACTGATGATTTGAATTTAAAAGGAATGAATATCTTATATGATAAAATGAGCTGATTTTTATAGATTCAGTATTTGTAAAGTATTGTGGAGTTTAAGTATTTGTAAAGTATTGTAGATTTTAATGTTTGTAAAGTATTTTTAGAGTGTTTGCAAGTGTTTGTAAAATATTGTAGATTTTAAGTGTTTGTATATCATTTTTAAAGTATTTTTAAAAGTATTTTTAAATGTCTATAATTTGTTACTTGTAATTTTTCATTTTTATTTTTAATATCTAATCTTTAATTTTAAGGGATTCTTATGGTAAATGATAATAGTGTTAACTCTGTTTTAGTTTTTGAATATTACACTGCTTCTGGAAAAAACGATCCTATGATTATTTCTGAAGCTAAATGTTTAATCGATTCCCTTTTAAATGACTTAAGTTCGTTTTCAGAGGATAGTGATACGAAAATTCATTTTCTAGTATCTAATGATTTTAAATATATTGGAGATAATTATAATTATATTAATGAAAATAAAATTATTATTGATGTGCCTTTAGAAGATTGGTTAAAGGGTAATATAGATAAATTTGATAGTTGTATGTTTATTTCAGCTGAAGAAAATATGAATCTATACAATTTAGCTAAATTAATTGAAGATAAAGGTGTAAAAATTTATGGTTCTGATTCAAATTCTACTTTAATCTGTTCTAACAAATTTTTAACTTTCAAACATCTTCAAAGTATTGTAAAACAACCTAGAACTTTTCAGTTCACTATCTCTGATGAAAGTTCGTGGGAAGAATCTATTAAAGATATATATAAATCTTTAAAATCTTCCAATGATTCTAAAATTAGTGATATTAATAAATTTTCCAATGATTCTAGAGATAGTAATATTAATAAATCTTCTAATGATTTTAGAATTAGAGATGTTAATGATTATAAATTAATTGTTAAACCTATTTATGGTGTTGATTGTCAGGATATGGTTATTATATCTGAAATTGAAGATATAAATAATATAAAAAATGTTTTTCCTAATAACACTCAAGTTCTACTTCAAGAGTATATTCCTGGAGATAATTTTAGTGTTAGTTTAATCTCTGATGGTAAAAAAGCCATTCCAATTAGCTTTAATAAGCAATATATAGATATAAATAAAGAAAATCAATCTTATATGGGGGGAAAACTCCCTTTTAATCACCCTGATCTTGAATCTGCTTTTTTAATAGCTAAAAAAGCTGTAGAATCTATTGAAGGTATTAAAGGATTTGTTGGTGTTGATTTAATTATAACTGATGATGATTCTATTGGTAATGATCCTATTTATTTTTTAGAGATTAATTCTAGGTTTACTACTCCTTATGTTGGACTTAGTAAAATAGCTAAATTTAATATAGGAAAATCAATAATTAATCTTTTAGATAATAAAATTTCTATTTCTAAATTATATAAAGAAGGTTTTGGATCTAATAAATTTGATAAGATGGTTAAATTTAAGAAAAATGGTAATAATTTAGATATTGAGGTTTTATAAATCATTTTAATAAATTATTATTAATTAAATTATTAATTAAAGTATTTTTTATAGATCATTATTTTAATATACTATTAAATAAATTACTAAATAAAGCATTGTTTTATAAATTATTATTAAATAAATTATAAATAAATTATTAATAGATTATTTATTAATAAATTATTAGCTTATAGATTATTATTTTAATAAATCATTATTTAACTTTTGTATTATGGAGGATATTTTATGAAAATAGCTGGTTTTGACATTGGTGGTGCAAACACTGATTTAGCTATAGTTGATTTTGAAAAAAGAAATGAAATCATCGATATATCTTGTGATTTTAAGTATTTGCCTATGTGGAGTAATAATGATGATTTAGGAAATACTTTATTCGAATTAATCCAAAATATCAGTGATATTGGTTCTATTGATGGTATAGGTATATCAATGACTGCAGAGCTTGTTGATGCCTATGAAACTAAAAAAGACGGTGTTTTGGATATAGCTAATAAATCAAAAGAGATTTTTAATGAAAATTCATCAAAAAATATTCCAATTGCATTTATAGGTACAAAAAAAGTTCTTTCTTTAGAAGAGATAAAACCTAATTCTTTCGATGTAGCTGCTGCGAATTGGATAGCTACTGCACAGGTGGCTGCTCAAATAAGTCCTAATTGTATTTTTATTGATACTGGAAGTACTACTACTGATATTATTCCAATTAAAAATGGTAAAGAATGTGCTAAAGGAAGATCTGATTTTGAAAGATTAAAAACTAAAGAGTTAGTATATACTGGAACTCTTAGAACTAATTTAGCAAGTTTTCTTGATAGTATTTCTTTTAAAGGTGAGAAATATAATGTAGCTTCTGAGCTTTTTGCAATTACTGCTGATGTTTACAATGTTTTAGATAAGATAACTCTTGATGATTATGTTTGTGATACTTGTGATGGTGCTGGAAAGTCTAAAGAGGAATCTGCAAGAAGAATTTCTAGAGTATTATGTGCTGATTTAGATATTCTTTCTTTTGATGATATTGTTGAAATTTCTAATAATATTCATCAAATTCAAGTTGACCAGATAGCTAAATCATTAATGGAAGTTGTAAATAGAGAAAATTTAGATTTAGTTGTTACTACTGGTCTTGGAAAAGATATACTTGCTAAAAAAGCAGCTGAAAATTTAGATTTAGAAGTAAAATCTATGGGTGAGCTTTTAACAGATGAAGAATGTGTTGTTGCCCCAGCTATTGGAACTGCAATTATGATGAATGAATATTTAGAGAATGAATGCTTTAAAAATATTTAAAAATTATTTAAAGGTTATTTAAAAGTTATTTAAATTATTTAAAAACATTTAAAAAGATTATAATTTAAAATTAGTGGAGATATAAATGAAAAAAAGACGTATGGTTCTTATTATAATATTATTTTTAATAATAATAGGAGCAGGACTATATTTATTTGCAAATTTTTGTGAAACTCAAACTATTGGATCAAATAATTTAGGATATGTTACAAAATCTACATATTCTCATTATGGAGATTCTGAACATAAAATTGCAGTTGTTTCTGGTATGCATTCACGGGAAAAACTTTCTGCTGATGTTTTACCTGTTGCAGTAAAACTTTATGCTCTTTTTAATAAAGTAGATATAGTTAATTATCAAGTCACGGTTTTAGATAATCCTGATGATTTTTACATTGGTAGAAGCAATGGAGAGTCATTGGTTAATAATTATGTTGTAAATGATATAGCTAAAGAAAATTTCGATCTTGTTATTATAGGTCATGATCATGAAGAAGGTTATGGAGATGGTTTTTATATAGCTACTCCTTCAATGGATTCAAAATCAGTTACTCTAGCTGAAAAAACAATTAATAATATTCCTAACTTTAATTATTATAAGAGAGATACTACACAATCAGCTAAAAGTAGTTCTATAACTACTGTTGATAATCCTATTGTAGCTACTGGAACTCCTCTTTTTGTTTATGAAATTCCTGAATGGTTAGGCTTTTTTGAAGCTCTTGGTAATTCTTATAATCTTATTGGAGCTTCGTTTAATTGTTTTAATTGATTAATTTATACTTTTTTATATTTATTTTTAGTATAATTATTCATCATCCTATTTTATATTATTTTGGCTCTGTAGAAATTCTTTTATTATCTAATATAATTATAAAAAATATATATAACTAAAAAATGCTTTATTTTAAAATTAAAGAAATATTTTAACAAGTTAATTTAACAAAATAAAGATTTTAAGTTTGAAAAATAAGGATTTCTAAAAAGCCATTATTTTTAGAAATAATAGTGTATTTGAATATTAGTTGTTAAATTGATAAATTTATATTCTTTTTTTAAAAAATTAGAGTAGTTTCATTTTATAATGAACCTAAGCTCCATAATCATAATTTTTATATTATTTTTAATATTTAAATTTTTCTATTTTTAATACAAATCATGAAAAAAGTAATATTTATATATTTTTTATTACATATTAATATAACATATTAATATAATTGAATAAGCTAGTTAAATTAAAAACTAAATAAGAATTATTGAATAGGGATTGTAAATAACAATATTAAAAATAATTAAATAAGAATTATTAAATAAAAAAGTAATTAAATAAAAATTAAATAAGAATAATTAACTAAGAATAATTAAATTAGATGAGTTAAATAAAGTAAATTACTAAAAAATCAACTAATACCAAACTTCTTTCATTCCAAGGAGATATGCAATCATGTTTGATATTAAATGGATTATTAATGTAAGTATTGCAATTATTATCACTGTTTCTGAGCTTATGGTTGTGTATAATGATGCTAAAATTAATGCTCCTGCAATAAAATCTAGCTGATCTAAAATTGGAGCAGGTCTGCCTCTATTTATGCCTAACCTTCTTTTAATAAAACTTCCAGCCGCATCACCTAATAATGCACCAAAACTTAAAAGGAAACCCACAATTAATCCATATACGGGGTCCCAAATCAAAACTCCTTCTATAGCTCCCACAAGAGTTCCAGTTATTGTTCCAAAAATTAGTCCTTTCCAAGTTACTCCATCCCCTATGATCCTATGCCCATCAATGAAATTTTTCCCAAAATCTACCGGTGTGGTCCCTCCAAATGCAAGTCCACTGAGATTTGCAATATAGGCAGGCATTATAAAGTATACTGCACTTAGACAGGTCATAATAAAAGCAGCTAATTCTGACATTATTTTCCTCTAATTTTTAATTATTGATATTACTTATCTCATATTAATTCTTTTTAATTTATAAACTTACTTATTTGATTATAATTTCAGAATACTGTTTCTATCTTTATATTTTCAGTTTTTTATTTTTATTAGTTAATTATTAATTGAGTATGAGGTTATTTATAATTTATTCACTTTTGTTATTAGCTCTTTAATTTTTAATTTGCCTATTATTTTAGAATTTAGCTATTAATCTGCCTTTTATTTTTTCATCTGTTAATATTAACTTTATTTAGGTTTTTCTTTATATAACTAGTTTTTTTCTTTGTATAATATATAAAGATTTATCTTTTTCTTTTAATGTTCATTAAATGTTAGATTTTATTTTAATTTTTTATAATATTTCCTATTTTTATTTATTTTTAATTTTATTCTATCAATTTTTACTAAACTTTACTATTTAATTTAAATATATAAATATAATGCTTAAATATAAATATAATATAATAGAGAATAATAAGATAACAATTGAATAGGATGAATAAAATAATTAGATAATTAATAAAAATAGGGTGTTAATCTAGAACTATAAAAAGATATTTTATGAGATAGTTTTAATTAATAATTTGAATTATTATTTTAAGTTTTTTACTATCAATATAAATTCAAATATTCAATAATATTCAATAGATTTATCTAATAATACTCAATAAACTTTATTAATAATGAGAATCTAATTAATCAATTTAATTATTATATCAATAATTTCTATCAATCAATTATTATATCAATTAATACTATTAATTATTACTATACCAATTAATATTATATTATTGTAATCAATTATATTATTATATCAATCAATTATATCAATTAATAATTCAGTTAATAATTATATCATTAGTAATCAATTAATACTATATCAATTAATTACACTAATTTAATTATTATAATGAATTAACAATTATTTAAAATATCAGCAAATCTTAATTATTAATATTTATTCTAGGAATGATTGATGTGTACATATATCATTTAAATTTTAATCAGGATTAGTTAAGAAGATAGGTGATCATTTTGGTGTTTATTAAGAAAACAATGAGTCTATGCCCAACTTGCTTTAAACCAGTAGAAGCTGAAGTTTATGAGAAAGATGGGAAAGTTTGGATAAAAAAAGAGTGTCCTGAACATGGTAGTTTTGATAACACATATTGGACTAATGCAGAATTATATAAAAGAGTTGATGGTTATAAACCGTCAATTAAACCAATAAATAATCCTCAAGTTGATTTAATGTCAAATGAAGAGGGTTTAGGTTGTCCAAATAATTGTGGAATCTGTTCAGATCATGAAACTGCTACAGTACTTGGCCTTATTGATGTTACAAACAGATGTAATCTTAAATGTCCTGTTTGTTTTGCTAATGCTGCGGTTTCTAAAAAACTTTATGAACCTACTTTTGAAGAAATCAGACAGATGCTAAAAAATTTACGTAGCTTAGATCCAGCACCTACTCCAGCAATACAATATGCTGGTGGAGAACCTACTGTTAGAAAGGATATTGTAGAACTTGTTAAGTTAGCTATAGAAGAAGGTTTTTCTCATACTCAGATAGCTACTAATGGTTTAAGATTAGCACGAAAAGAATCTTTAGCTCAAGAATTAGCTGATGCTGGATTAAATACTATTTATCTTCAATTTGATGGTATTACTGAGGAACCTTATATTTATAATCGTGGTAAAAATATTCTTCCTCAAAAGATTCAAGCTATTGAAAACTGTAGAAAAGCTAATCTTGGAGTTGTTTTAGTTCCAACCTTAGTTAAAGGGATTAATGATGATCAAGTAGGAGACATAATTAATTTTGCTATTGATAATATTGATATTATTCATGGAGTTAATTTCCAACCAGTGTCCTTTGCTGGTAGAACTCCTCAAGATCAAGTAGAGGAGCAGAGAATTACTATTCCTGATTTTATTGATTTAACTTCTAAACAAACTGATAATCAAATTAAAGAAGATGATTTCTATCCTCCATCTTCAGTTGAACCTATTTCTAGATTTATTGGTGCTCTTGAAGGAGAAGAACCATCTGTAACACTAAATTGTCATCAACATTGTGGTATAGCTACCTATATTTTCATTGATAGTGATAAGAAAATTATTCCAGTAACTGAGTTTATTGATGTTGATAGATTCTTAGAATTTTTAGATGAAAATGCTGAAAAAATAGAAGAGGGTGGCTTTGCTATAAAACCAAGAGTGTTAGCTAAAGCTACAAGAGAAATTCCAAAAGTTTTAGATAGAAGTAAAGCTCCAGATTCTTTAGATATATCTAAAATATTGGTTAATGTATTTAAAGACAGGTCTTATGAAGCTTTAGGTGATTTCCACCATAATTCTTTACTTATATCTTGTATGCACTTTATGGATCCTTTTAATTTTGATGAAAATAGGGTTAAAAAATGTGTAATTCATTATGCTGTTCCTGATGGTCGTATAATACCCTTCTGTACAATGAATTCAATGTATAGGCAAGAAATTGAAGAAGAGTTTTCAGTTCCATTTAAAAAGGATTGATGATTTAAATTGAACAATATTCTTTAATTGTTGTTTTTTATTTTTTATTAAGTTTTCTTAATTTATTTTCACTCTTTATATTTTTTATTTAGTAATTTTATTTACTAATTTTATTAGTAATTTTTTATTTTTTAATTATTTTTAACTTATTTTTAACTTATTTTTAATCTATTTCTTTTAATCTATTTCTTGATTTATTTTTAGTTATTTTTAACCATTCCTAATTTATTTTTAATTTATTTCTTGATTTATTTTTATTTTTTAGCTTATTTTCAAATCATCTTATAATTTAATTATAAAATCAATTCTAAAATTAAATATAAAAATTAATATATGATAATAAAGTATATTGTACTAGATTTTATTTAAATTCATAAATTAAATTAATAAATTCTCGATAGTTTATTGGAACAACTTAAGGAGCTATTATATGATTATTAAAACTCCATCTAGACTACACATGACCCTAATTGATTTAAATGGTTCTTATGGTCGGGCAGATGGTGGTATTGGTTTAACCATAAATAAACCTAATTTTACTCTTCGTTGTGATTATTCAGAAAGTGGAATTTCCATTGATTTTAATGAAAAAATTACTGATGAAGAAATAAGAAAAGAAGCTTTTAAGAAAATTAGTATGTCTGCAGAAAAAGTAATTTCAAAATATAATTTCGATGAAGGTTTTCATTTTACTGTTGAAGAGGCATATCCTCCACATTCTGGTTTAGGATCTGGAACACAAATGTCTTTAGCTACAGCAAAACTCATCTGTGAATTTAATGAAAAAAAAGTTGATAGTATACAACTTGGAAGTATTCTTGGAAGAGGTGGAAGTTCTGGTATTGGAATGGGTGCATTTGATTATGGAGGATTTGTTGTAGATGGAGGGCATGACTTAAAAGATAAAGGAGGATCTGTTTTACCATCATCAGTTAATCCAGCTAAACCACCTCAACTGATTGGCCGTTATGATTTTCCAGAAGATTGGGAAATTGTTGTAGCTATATCTGATGCTGATACAACAGTTACGGGTATGAAGGAAGATGATATTTTTGAAAAATACTGTCCAGTTCCTAAAAATGATGTTGAAAAGTTATCTCATATCATATTTATGAACCTTATTCCATTTCTTTTAGAAAAAAACATTGAATCAGTTGGAGATTCAATTAATATTATTCAAAAACTTGGCTTTAAAAACATTGAAGTTTCTCGCCAGTCTCAAAATGTTAGAGATTTAATGGATAATATGAGACAATTTGGGGCCTATGGTGTGGGAATGAGTTCTTTTGGTCCAGCTATTTATGGATTAATTGATAAACATAATCAAGACGTTTTTAAAGCAACTCAAGACTATCTTGGCGATGATGGTATTGTTTTTAAAACAAAAGCTCAAAATCATGGATTTGAAATTGAAAAATAGTTTTAATTATTTTATAATTATTCTTTAATTATTTTTTCTAATTTATTTTTTTTATATATTTTTACTATTTTGTCACCTGTTTTTTGGATTTTTAATACTATTTTTAATATTATTTTTTGTATTATTTATTAATCTTTATAAAATTGTATTAAAAATAATATTTTTCAAAAATTAGTTAATGAAATTCATATAAGTAGTTCCAAAACTCAAGTAATAAAATATAGTAATCATTAAATAGAACTAATAATAAACTCAATCTTAATTGTATTATATTTAATAATGGTATAAAATTAATAATATTTAATAATAATTAATAATATTTACTAAGATTTACTAATATTTACTAATATTTACTAAAGTTTACTAAGATTTAATAAATTTTAATTAATAATAATTAATTAATTTTTTAATAAATATCTACTTAAATTAAATTTAATAACATTTGGAGAAAATTTATATGCGATATGAAAATGTGAATAATGTTGAAGAACTTAATTTTAGGGTAAATAATTATATAAGTTCTGGATATAAACTTGAAATTAGGGATAATAACTATGCTAAATTAGTTAAAGATGATTTTGATTGGGCTATTTTTATTATTTTATTTTTATTATTGATTATAGGTGCACTCATTTATTGGGCTGTTAAAAGTGGAAATAAAGATGAAGTCATAATTCAAGTTGGAAATGAGTATAATAGTGGTAATATGGAATATAACCCTTCAAAAAATGAATCTTTTAAACAACAAACTGAATCCAAGCCACAAAACAATGTTCGCTATGATTTAAAATGCCTTTCTTGTGGATATGTAAATGAAGAAGGTTCTAAATTTTGTTTTAGTTGTGGAACTGAATTGAGTGTTATTGCTAATTCTAATGATCTTGTTCAGGAATTTGATTCTGAAAATTATAAAAAATGTTCAAATTGTGGAAATTTAGTTTTAAAAGATGATAAATTCTGTACTAGTTGTGGTGTTTCACTTATTGAATAATATTCTTAATAATCTTATTTAATGTTAGATTATGGGTGTTTTTATGTCGAAATTTTGTACTCAATGTGGAAATGAAATAGAAGATGAGGACATGTTTTGTAGTGCTTGTGGTAGTCCAACAGATCCTCAAGCTCAACATAATAAAAATCAGCAAAATATTAATCAAAATCAATATGTAAATGAACCTAAAGGGCCTTGTGTTAAATGTGGTTCTTTAACTCCATTTAGTTCTAATTTATGTAATTCTTGTGGGGAAGTTAATCCTCACAAACCTAAAGAAAGCCATAGTGCAGCTATTGTTTTAGGTTATATATTTAGTTTATTTGTACCAATTGTAGGTATAATATTTGCTATTTATCTATTGACTCGTGAAAACCCTGATGTTAAAAAACATGGGTTTATTCAAATAATTATAGCTATAATTATAATGATTATCTCTTTGTTTTTGGTTATGTTTTGGTTGTCATATATGAACAGTTATAGCTATTATAATAGTTATTATTATTAATCTAATTATTATTAATTTAATTATTAATTTAATTATTAATTTTTTTATTATTAATTTTTATTATTAATTTTTTATATTTTTTTTAATTAATTAATTAATTAATTAATCGTTAGTTATATAAATCATTACTTACATTAAATAACTTATAATTTATATTAAATAAATAATCATTCATAATTTTTATATTTTTAAAGATAATTCATTTATTATTATAATTGCGTTTTTTGTTAAGATTATAATTCATAATTAAAAAGATTAAACAATTTAATTTGTTTTTATTAATAAGTTTAATGTTGATAAAATGGATAAGATAAAAGGAAAAGTTTGGAAATTTGGAGATAATATTGATACTGATGTTATTATTCCTGGAAGATATTTAAGAACATTTAACCCTGAAGATTTAGCTCGGCATGTTATGGCTGGTGAAAGAGAGGATTTTGCAAGTAAGGTTGAATCAGGGGATATTATCTTGGCTGATGATAATTTTGGTTGTGGATCTTCAAGAGAACAAGCACCAGTAGCTATTAAAACAGCTGGAGTTTCAGCTATAATAGCTAAGTCTTTTGCAAGAATTTTCTATAGAAATGCTATCAACATTGGCCTTCCAGTTGTTAAAGCTGATATTGGTGCTGAAGAAGGAGATATTATCTCATTGGATTTGAAAAAGGGTGTTATTGTCAATGAATCTTCTGGAAAATCCTTTAAAATTGAACCATTCAAAGACTTTATGCTAGATATTCTTAGTGATGGGGGTCTTGTTAAACATTATCTCAATGAAAAATAGTAGCTATTATTTAATTAATAAAACATTTGTTTAAATAAGTGTTACTTTTTATAGCTATCATTTTTAATGAAGCTATTTTCATTATTTTTAATGTGTTTTTATTTTTAATTTTTTAATAGTTAATTTTTAAAATATTATCTAAAATATTAATCCTAAACTATTAATATAGTAACATTACAAATAAAAATAGTAAAAATAAAAAGATATAATAAATATAAATAATGTTAATTTAATTTTAATTATTTTAATTATTTTAATTATTTTAATTATTTTAATTATTTTAATTATTTTATTTATTTTAAATATAATTACTTTAAATATAATTTTTTAATTTAGTTATTTTAAATATAATTTTTTTAATTTTATAATTTTTAATTTTATTAATTCTTGAATATAAAGAATTAAGTTTCAAGAGGTATTAAAAATGGAATGTCCTATTTGTGGGTCAGAAAACATAGATACATTAAAATCAAAGAGAATCTCGTCAAAAAGTAGAGAAATTAATGAATTACTCCTAAAATGTAACAACTGTGAATCTGTATTTAAAGATAAAGTCACTGAAAATAAACCTATTCCAATTAGACTTATTATTAGTGAATATGAAAGTTCTAAAAAGACTCATATTGATATTTATCCTGATGAAAAGCTATCTAAAGATAATGTGTTATTATCTGATATGGGTGAAGTTGAAATTACTTCTCTTGAAACAAAAGATGGAAGAAGAGTTTCAAGTTTAATAGCTAATGATGTTTCTACAATTTGGGCAAGTTCAATTGAAATTCCTTCAAGAATAGGTGTTTCTGTTGATTTAACAGGTAATGTTGATTCTTTTAAGGTAGAAGTAGACAGGGAAACTGAATTTGCTACTGATGATTTTGTTAAAATAGCTGAATATGTGATTCGTATAAATGTTATTAAAACTTTAGAAAGAAAAACAAGAAAAGGGTATGCAAAAGCTCGAGTTATCCAAAGAATTTATGGAAGACCAGTTAAATTTAATAATTATGATTATGATTTAACTGATAAAATTGTTTCAAGGAAAGTAACTGATAAAAGAGCTAAAAAATAGATTATAAATATTTATTTTTATTGCATATTAATTATTTAACACATTAATTATTTAAGGCCTTAACTATTTAATGCCTTAATTAGTTAATATCTTAATTATTTAACATCTTAAATTATTTATTTATATAATAATTATAATTTTTTAATATTATATTTTTATAGTAGTACATACTCGTTATTTAAGTTTTTATATTGTTAATTTTTATTATTTGATATTTTAGTGGATAATATGGTAGTTTCAAAGGTTTTTATAGATACTTTTGGTTGTACATTTAACCAAGCTGATTCTCAAATCATGGCAGGTAATTTAGTAGAAAATGATTTTGAAATAGTAAATTCTATTGATGATGCAGACGTAGCTATTATAAATACTTGCTATGTAAAGCAACCTACAGAAAATAAAGTAACTAATAGAATACAGAAATTAAAGGATCAATTTCCAGAGCTTAAAGTCATTGTTAGTGGATGTATGGTTGAAATTGATCCAAAAAAACTGGATAAAATAGCTCCAGATACTTCATGGATTGGACCACATCAGCTTAATAAAACTACTAATGTTGTAAAAACTACTTTAAATGGTGAAACATCAAGAGAGTGTGGTTTTTCTAAAGATACAAAAGTAGGTATTCCAAAAGTCCGTTTTGATGAATTTATACATATTATTCAAATTTGTGAGGGTTGTTTAGGTGCTTGTAGCTATTGTTGTACTCGTTTTGCACGAGGTACACTTAATAGTTATCCTATTTCAGAAATTAAAAAAGAAGCAAAGGAAGCCTTGCTTGATGGTTGTACTGAAATTCAGCTAACTGCTCAAGATACAGCTGCTTTTGGAAAAGATACAAATGAAAAATTATCTGATTTAATTAAGGAGATAGCTAATCTTTCAATGGATCCAGATATTAAAAATGATTTTAGAATTCGTGTAGGTATGATGCATCCTAATAATATTGGTGATGATCTAGAAGATTTAATAAAAGCTTTCAAACACCCTAATGTTTATAAGTTTATTCATATTCCTATTCAATCAGGCAGTGACTCTATATTGTCTGATATGAGAAGAGGACATACTGTTAAAAAGTATATGAAAATTGTTAATCGATTTAAAAATGAAATTCCTGGCATAACTATAGCTACAGATATAATTGTAGGTTATCCAACTGAAAAAGAGTTAGATTTTAAGAGAACAGCTGATCTTTTAAGAGAATTAAAACCAGGACTTATTCATATCTCAAAATATAGACATAGAGAAGGTGCTCCATCTTCTGCTCTTGATGAAATACCTCATAAAGTTATGAAAAAACGTTCAAAGTATTTAACAGAAATTAAATCTGAAATTACTGAAGATGAAAATAAAGAGTTACTTGGATCAATACAAAAAGTTCTTGTGGTTGAAAAAGGTTCTAAAGGTGGATTTATAGCTAAAACTGATTCATATATTCCTGTGGTTGTGGAAGATGTTGTTATTGGGACTTTTGTTGATGTTAAGATAACTGAAGTTACAAGTACTTATCTAAGAGGGTCTTTAATATAATTAAGTATAATTTTAATATTTTTTCATTATAATTTTCTATTTCTTATAAATTCTAATAGAACTATTATGACTACTAATAATCATATAAAATTATATTAAAAATAATAAAATAATGACTTTATGGAACAAAGAAGAGCAAAAATAGTATTTTTCAGTAATAGATGTTGTAAGATTAACAATTTATAATATAATTGATAAATTTATTGATAAAATTTAAATATCAACTATATTCTCATATAAAGTATCTCTAAGTGCAGGAATTCTTCCAATATCTGTTATAATTGTTTTTAAATTATCTATTTCAGTACTACTTCCATAAGAAGCACCAGCTGATTTAGAAATGTTTTCTTCTCCAAGAGTTCCACCCATATCATTAGCTCCAGCCAATAAACATGTTTGAGCGAATTTAAAACCTAATTTTACCCATGAAACTTGTATATTAGGTATTAACTCTCTAAACATTAATCTGGCTATTGCATAAACTTTAAGGTCTTCTACTCCAGTTGCTCCAGGACTTGACCTTCCTTTTTGGTATATTGGTGTATTTTCGTGCATAAATGTAAGTGGAACAAACTCTGTAAAACCATGTGTTTCTTCTTGTATATTTCTGAGTATTTCCATGTGTTTTACTCTATCTTCTAATGTTTCTACATGTCCATACATCATTGTAGAAGTACTCCTAACTCCATTTTTATGAGCAGTTTTTATAACATCTTTCCATTCATCTACACTTAATTTTCCATTACATATAATTTTTCGAACATCATCATCTAAGATTTCAGCAGCTGTTCCAGTTATTGTTCCAAGACCTGCTTTTTTAAGGATTTTCAATGTTTCATCTACTGAAAGTTCTGCTTGTTTAGATCCATAATAAATTTCCATTGGTGAAAATGCATGTAAATGAACATCAGGACATTCTGCTTTTACACTTTTTACAATATCTTCATAAAAATAGGTATCTACATTTTCATGCAGTCCTCCTTGTATACATAATTCTGTTGCACCGTTTTTGTGAACTTTTTTAGCTATATCTACAATTTCATCAATATTCATGAAAAATGAATCTGTTTCTCCTTCATTTTTTTTAAATGCACAAAAACCACATGTACCTGAGCATATATTTGTAAAATTAATATTCCAATTATTAATAAAAGTTACATTGTTTCCTACAATTTCTTCTCTCACTAAATCAGCAGTAGCTATTAAACCATTTATATCATGTCCCTTCACATTCATCAAATATAGTGCATCATCATAAGATAAAGCTTCATCAAGAGCTTTATTTAAAATTTTTTGGGTTTTTTCACTTATATTTAGCATAGAATCAGTTCCATTTTTATTAATTCCATTTTTATTAGTTATAATCTTATTATTTTTATTTTTACTAACTATATTTTTACTAATTTGAACTAATTTGATTTTTCTTAGTTATTTTTCTTAGTTATATTTTTAATAATTTAATTTTTATTAATAAAACATATATTTTAATAGTGTTTCATTTTTTTATTAGATTACTTTATTAATATTATTTTTTGTTTTTTCTATTTTCTATTTTCTATTTTCTATTTTCTATTTTCTATTTTCTATTTTTTTATCTTTTTATTTTTTAATTTATTCTATTAACTTTATTTTATTTAATATATGAATTATTTAATGTGATAAATATACGATTTTTTTATTATAATCGTATTTTATTCTATTAATATTCTTTAAAACACTATTATAATAATTTTTAGACTTTAGAACCATTATAAAAGCTTTAAATGGATTTTTAATAATATTCGTTATGTTCCAAACTTTTTAAATGAATTTTATTTAATTTTAATGAAATTAATAATTATTTACAAATTTTTCTTATTACTTTTTGTTCTTTATATTAACTATTTTTCATATCTTAGTTTATTTAATCTTTAATTTTCAGATTTTAGGATTTTTATTTTTTCATTGTATAATCCTATATTAAAAAAGATTATTCTTATGATATTATCTAATATTATAGGCTTATAACCGATACATTTATATACTAAGTTGTACAACTTTAAATTGGAGGTGAAAATATGAGTGAATTACCAATCGCACCTGTAGGTCGTATATTAAAAAATGCCGGTGCTCAAAGAATTAGTGATGACGCAAAAATTGCATTAGCAGAAGCACTAGAAGAACAAGGTGAAGCTTTAGCTAAAAGTGCTGTTAGCTATGCTCGCCATGCCGGTAGGAAAACTGTAAAAGCTGAAGACATTAAATTAGCTATTAAATAAGGAAGTTTTTTACTATTGGTCGTTTCTGACCAATTTATTTTTTTATTATACAGTTTTTACTATCTAATTTTAAATATTTTTAATATTTAACTTAAAAATTTTTATTATAAATTTTATCTATATTTTTTTTATAGAGTATACCACTTTATAACCACCATTGTGTGACCTATATTAGAAAGTGTAATCGTAAATTTCATTAGATTTATATTATTTCAAAATATATTTTGTATAAATAATCTTTCTAAAATACAAAAATTCAGAAAAAATAGAAAAGGTTATATATGAATTAAACTAAATCTTAGTAAGGTATAGGGCCGGTGGTCTAGGGGTATGATACCGCCTTGACATGGCGGTGATCACGAGTTCGAATCTCGTTCGGCCCATTTTGCCGTGGTAGTTCAGTTGGGAGAACGCTAGACTGAAGATCTAGATGTCGCTGGTTCAAGTCCGGCCCACGGCATTCTTTTTTACTTATTTTCTGCATGTTTTTATTAGTTTATCACTGTTTATTTTAAAAATATTTATCACTTTTTTGATATATTCTTTTTAATTATTTTTTATTTTCCAGTTTCTATTTCTCTGCTAATTCTTTGAGTTTTTGAAGTGCTTTTAACCACATTTCTTGCATCATTTCTTTAAATTCTTCAACTACATCCATATCAATTAAAACTTCTGTGTTACTATTTATTTCCTTGAATGTATAATTTTCAAGCATACCTGCCCATTCAGCTTCTTTTTCTTTTCCATCCTCTATCTCGCATCTATGTTCAATGGAAATATATTCATATGGTCTGTTTTCTTTTATTTTACTTACCATTCCACCTGTCTTTCCTTTTTCATCAGGTGCAAGGAAAAGAATTTTACTTCCTTCACTCCAATCCCCAACGTAATAAGAACCAGGCATAAATACATCGGTCCATAATGGATAAGTATCCTTACCTAACATTATATCCCAAACTTTTTCTTTTGGTGCCTTTATAATGATTGACAAATATATTTTTTCCATAATTTTTCCTCCATTAAGATATAATTTCCTTATATTTTAAAATTAATTTATATAATTTGGATAAATTCTTTATTTTCTTATTATATTAGTATCCTATCCAATCAAAATTATTTAATTAATTACAAAACCATAGTGAAATGTTAATATTGTTCCTTGTTTTTAGTAACATTCAAATTTTCTTGTTTTATTAGTTACCTAATAATATCTTATAAAAAATTTAGTTCTTAACTTAATATTAAATTTCAATTTCTTTTCAGAAAATAGATAACTTTATCAAAACTAATTCCTCCTTCATAATATAGATTTTGATGTTTCAAAATCAATAGTATAAGACTTAAGTATTGATATTTAAAAAAATTATTATTTTATAATTACTTTAATATTTTATAATTATTATTTTTTATTTAATATTTTATGCTATTATTTATGTATTTTATATTAATTAAACATTCAAAATATTACATTCATTGAAAAAGATATTTAATTAATAACATAATATAGTAATTTTAATATCAAAAATCTTGTATTTTTAATAATTTGTATTAAAAAATGCTAATTTCGATGAAAAATGAAGGATTTTGTAGAAATGAATTTTTTATAAATTAAAAATAATTCTTAATTGCTAATTTGTTATTAATTAAACGTATTATTGTAATTTAATTATCTAAATCTATTCTTAAATTATCTGGTTCATCTGAAAAATGATTGTGTAAGCTTATATTGGATTTAAACTTTCTATATTTATTATAATAAGATATAAGGCCAGTGGTCTAGTGTGATACCTCCTTGACATGGATATGGTCACGAATTTAAATTTCATTCGGCCTATTTTGTCGTGGTAGTTCAGTTGGGAGAACGCTAGACTGAAGATCTAGATGTCGCTGGTTCAAGTCCTGTCCACGGCATTCTTTTTTACTTATTTTTCTGTTTATTATATTTTTTAAATTATCTATTTTTTATAATTTTTTTTGAAATGCTTTGAAAATAATATAACAAAAATATGATTAAAATTTAATTAATATAGTAGGATTAGAAAAGAAACTTTTAGAGATGTTTATAAATTTGAATATTAAATAATTTAAAAAATATAAAAAATAAAAAAGTAGTAATTTTTATATTATTAATTGCTTTTGTTTTTTATAGTTTTATTTTACTAGTTTTATAGCTTTTGTTGTAATTTTTATCTCCTCTGAACACTGTTTTTACTGCCATTTTTCCGTGTTTTTTTGTGTATTTGAATAAAGCTATTCCTTTACTATTAGTTTTAGCTTTTCCCACATATTTTCCTTTTATGTAGAATTTAATTACTTTCTTTTTTAATGGCTTTCCGAGTGCAGATATTTTCACGAGGATTCTTTTTTTGTAAAGTTTATTTTTTAATCCCATTGATACTTTAGCTTTGGTTGCTTTGAATGATTTAGTGGATTCTATTTTATTATATTGTGAATCACCAATAAATGAAGTTTTCACTGTGTATTTAGCTACTTTTGGTATTTTGTATTTTAGTTTAGCTATTCCTTCTTTGTTAGTGGTTGCACTTCCAATGAATTTTCCATTAACATAAAAATTAACCTTTTTATTTGCTAATGCTTTTCCATCTGAGGTTAATTTTGTGGTTAATGTTATTGTTTGTCCATAACTACCTTTTATTGTTGATGTTGATATTTTTGTGTTTATTTTTGAAATATTAAATGATTTATTATATGATTCTTCATCTAATTTTAATAGTATGTTATTTACACCTATAATTGGTTTTATATTAATGAGTTCTTTAGATGTGTATTCTCCAATGTATTTTTCATTATTGTAAGCTTTGACATTTATATTTGGTAGTTTTTCAAAACCACTAGTGTCGTTAGTACCATTTAAAACAAAACTTACTTTAAAAATGGCATTCTCAATATTTGATGGTTTGTTAATATTGGTGAAAAAGACTGTATAGTAATTATTTAATATAGCTCCTGATATTTTTGAACTTGGGTTATCGTTAGATCCCCACCAATTAAAATTTAGATTGTTTGGTCCGTTTTCAGTAGAAATTATATATTTTCCGTTGTTATAGCATTCTGCAAATGTTGAATAAGTAATATTTAAAATACCTACAGAATTGAAAATAATTCTTCCATTGTTACTTTTGAATATGGAGCTTGTTATTGTTGTTGAGTTTGAATAGTGAGAGCTGATAGTATTTCCATAGTTTGTTGAATTGTTATCTGTGAAATTAGTATTATCAATATTTAATATTGCACTCATTCCATGATTTATAGCTCCTCCTCCACCATTTTTCGCAGTATTATTTGTGAATATAGCACTTATAATATTTAAAACTGCTGTTTGCTCATGGTTAGTTATGGCTCCACCACTATTTGCTGTATTGTTAATAAAACTCGAATTATTAATATTTAAATAGTTTGTATTGTATATGGCTCCACCATTTGTTGCATTGTTATCTTTAAAATATGAATTAGTAATATCTAGGGTAGCATTGTTATTTATTGCACCACCATTTGAATTAGCTTCGTTGTTTGTAAAATTAGTTTTATCAATAGTCATCGAAACATTTAAGTTGTAGTTAGTTAGATTTTTAGTTTCTGGAATGTATATGGCTCCACCATTTGTTGCAGTATTATTTTGGAATCTGGATTGTGTAATATTCAAATTATGTCCATAGTTATATATTGCCCCACCCAGTGTTGCAGTATTATTATAAAAATTAGAGTTACTTATATCTAAAGAACCAGTTACTGCTCCTCCTATATATTCAAATTGACCTGCTATTGCTCCTCCGTAGGTTGCATTGTTGTGTTTAAAAGTTGAATTTATAATATTAAATACATCATTTGATGTATATATTGCTCCTCCGTAGGTTGCACTGTTATTTTCAAAGATAGAATTTTTTATATTTGCTCCTCCGTAAATTGCACCTCCTTCATTTGCCGTATTATTGATAAAAATGCAATTATTGATATTTATTTTTTCATTAAAGGAACTTATTGCTCCTCCACTGTTTGCAGTATTATTTGTAAAATTAGAATTAACAATATATGCATATCCTGTATTGTATATAGTTCCTTTATTATTTAATAATATGGAGTTATCGATAGTTAAATTACCATAATTATAAATAATTCCATAATTATTATTATAAAGATTATTTGTAATTGTACAGTTTATTAATGTTAAATTACCTCCATTTACTAGTAATCCATTGAAAATCCATCCTGAATTTTTTATTATCATGTTAATTAGAGTTAAATTTCCATCATTTATTATATATTTACCGTCAACAAATTCATAGTCTATTGCTGCTTTCTTATTTGGATCTTTACTTTGAATTGTAATGTTTTTACCTGCATTTATAGTAAGTTTTGTATTGTTTTCTCCAGTGTATGTTTTATTTTCAAGATTAATAACACCATTATCTATACTATCAATAGCATCTTGAATAGTTTCTGAATCAGTTACATTAACTGTTTCAGCCGCTGATACTGAGCTTATAGCTAGTATGGAGAATAATATAGTTAATGTTATTATTCCTATTTTTTTATTTGTTTTTTTCATTTTTTATTCACCCCTTTTTTAATATCTTTTTAGTAATACTTATATTTTTAGGCATACCTAAATTTTTATTATATTTACTACTATATTTTGAAAAATTGTTTAGTAGTAATATAAAAATTTATATCAAGTATTATTTAAATAATACTAAATATTTTTGTTCTATTTTCCAAAAACAATATTTATAAAATATTTAATGATTTATATCTAACAAACGCTTAGAATATAATAAAATAAAAGAATACTAATAACTTTTAGACTTCCAACAGTCCAAAAATATTTAAAGAAATGGAAAAAATTTAAACCTTTAATCTTAAAATAAAGAGTTTTATATTATCTTTTTAAATCATTTAATTTATCTAAAAATGAGCTTTGGTGTACTGTTTGACTTTAAATCCTCTATCTAAATCTTAGAAAGGTATTGGGTCAGTAGTTTAGGGGTATGATACCTACTTGACATATGGATGATCAGGAGTTCGAATCTCGTTTTGTTCATTGCCGTGATATTTCAGCCGGGAGAACGCTAAACTGGAGATCTAGATGATACTGGTTCAAGTTTGGCCCACAGCATTCATTATTTTCTCTTATTCTCCTATTATTTTTATTTTTACTTGCTTTTGATTATTTTTATTTTATAATTCTTACTATGAACTTTTTATCTTATTTTTAAGATATTGTATTAATTCTAGGATATTCATATTATTTTTGGAATGTTATTTTTGATATTTTATTATATATTTTATTATTATTTTATATATGAAATCAACTAAAAACAACAATCAGAGTCAAAACTAGTATATTTAAATACTTGAATCTTATATTAATATTATTTAATTAAATTATTTCTTAATTAAATTATTTATTTAATTACTTATTATTTATTTAATTTTAAAAAGAATATGTTAATTATATTAATTATATTAAATATAATTGTTAAAATTCTGATAAAGTGATATGATATGTTAGATAAGTTGCCTATTTCTCTTAAAACCCAAAAAATTTTAGATAAAGCTCTTGATGAACCTATATCTTATGAAGATGCAAATTATTTAATTAATGTTGGTGGTTCTGATTTATTTGCTTTAGTTGCAACAGCTGATTATTTAAGAAAAGAAATAGTTGGTAATAATGTAACTTTTATTAATAATTGTAATATTAATTTTACCAATGTTTGCACGGTTAAATGTGGTTTTTGTGCTTTTGCACGTGATTTAGGGGACTATGATGCTTATATTTTAACTGATGAAGAGATATTAAAAAAAGCTTCTCAAGCTGTAGAAAATGGAGCTAGAGAGTTTTGTTTAATGGGTGGAGTTCTTCCTGATGCAAATATTGAATATTATGAAGATTTACTTAAATTATTAAAAAACGAATTTCCAAATATTTTAATCCATGGATTTTCTCCAACAATGATTTATGATGCTTCTTTAAAATCTGAAATGGATATTGATGATTCATTTAATGCTTTAAAAAAAGCTGGATTAGATACTTTACCTGGAACAGCAGCAGAAATTTTAACAGATAGATCAAGAAATTTAATATGTCCTTCAAAAGTAAATGTTTCTAAGTGGATAGATATTGTAAAATCTGCTCATAATATTGGAATTCCAAGTTCAGCTACCATGATGTATGGGCATGTAGAAAATATCCAAGAACGTGTTGAACATTTAGAAATTTTAAGAAATATTCAATTAGAAACTAAAGGATTTACTGAATTTATTCCAATGACTTTTATGTATGAATACTCTCCAATTTATAATGCTGGAGTGAAAAATTTAGGTGCAACTGGTACAGAAGATTTAAAACTATATGCTGTTTCTAGATTAATGTTTAGAGATTTAATACCTAACATACAAGTTTCATGGGTAAAAATGGGATTTAAATTCGCTCAAATATCTTTAACAGCTGGTGCTAATGATTTAGGTGGAACTTTAGGTGGAGACGAATTATCTCAAGCTTCAGGAGCTCCAAATGGTGTTGATGCATCTATTGAACAGCTATCTAATATTGTTAAAGATCTTGGTAGATTGCCTGTTGAAAGAAATTCTAAATATACAGAATTTTATCCTATTAATTATTAAGTGAATAATGGAGTTAAATGGCTATTATTTCAATATTTTTGAATATTTTTCTTATTTTAAAATTAATAATAACTATTTATGTAAGAATTATGTTCCCAATCAACTTTTCCATGACTGAGAGTATGTTTTAATTGATAAGAGGAAATTTTTAAAAAATACTTTAAAAAATAAATAATATTTGTATATTTTTTTTATTAATTGGGAACATTATTTTTTGATGTTAAATTTTTTATTTTAACATCTAATTTAATATTATGATATACTAATATATAAACTTTTCAATTTCATTTTATAAAAATTAAATTTCATTTGATTAATTTTTAACCTTCTTAAAAATGAATTTTTAATATATAGATTAAAAATTAGTACTTTTGTTTAATTGTTTATATTATATATTCATATAGATTATATTAATATAGATTTTATAATTTTTGACTAGATTGTTTTATCTTTAGTGGATTGTTAGTTTAACAGTCTTTTAAATCATTTATATTAATGTTTTTACGTTTTAGAATTATATTTCCCAATATATTTATATATCATTTGATATATAGTTTTAGATATGAATTATTATATATTTATATTATATTAACATTTAGTTAATATTAATATAGAATTATGTAATAAATATTTATTAATTTATTAATTTATTGGAGGTGAAAATATGTTGAATTTTAAAATGAAAATATCATTAATTGGGATATTAATAATTACTTTAATTAGTATATCTCCTATATATGCAGAGGAAATGAACAATACTGATGAAGCAATTGATATTGAAATTGATGATATTAATGAAGATTTAAACTTAGTTGAAGAAACAGAAAATAGTAGTGAAGATATTCAAAATGCTCCAGTTGTGGAAAATAATGTGGATATTTCATCTAGTGAAGTTACTGCAACTCGGATACTTGGTATGTATGGAATTGCGGATGCTGCCTCAAGAGTTAAAAACTTTGTGGATGTTAATGGTAGATTGCCAAATTATGTGACTGTTTATAGTCAAACTGGATATTATAATTTGTCTATGCCTGATTTTTTATATGTATTAGCAAAAACTACAATTAATTTTAATAATGGTATAATTACTGATATATATTCAAATTATTATTCTAATCCTACTTCTCCTACTGGTGTTTCTATTAATGGTCAAATAACTAAAGCTAATTACTATGCTTATGCTCAGTCTATTGTGAGTTTTATGGATAGTAATGGTAGGGCGCCTAATTATCTTAGTACTTCTTTAGGTAATATGCAATACCAAACTGTGATATATATGTATTCTTTAATATTAGCATTTCAATGGGATAATGATAGGTTACCTAACTATGTGACTATTAATATTGCTTCTAGTCATTCAATTAATAATTATTTACCTGTTTATTGATTCATTAGTTGATTGTAGAATAGTATTTAATAAAATTAAAATTTCTTTATTTTTTATTTTTTCTAAAAGTGATAAAAAATCTACTTATTTTATTAAAAATAATTTTTAATTAAATAATTAATAGTATTAAGTTGTATGTTTATTTTTATAAAAATTAAAGGAAAAAAATAAAAAATAAAATAAAATAATAAAATGAAAACAGTAAAAATAGTAAAGCTATTAAAAAGATAAATGATAATTAAAATAAATTATAGAATAAGTATAATATTTTTTTTATTCGAACTTTATAAAGTATCCTCGGATTATACATCCCTCTTCAGATAAAGTTTGATTATCAATTTCACAATCAAATAACATTCTTCCACTATTCAATTTAACATCAAACTTCCCAAGCTTTTTGATTTTATCAAAGTCATTTTTATCATCTAATTTTGCTGTAAAGAATTTTCCTTTTACAACAATGTCTGATATGTTATAGTTGTTCATAACATCGATTACTTTTCCTTTACCTACTTCTTCACTCATATTCTCACCAGATATTTATAATATTATGGATTGTTTTTATAATATAATATTATTATTTGTTTTCATTACTTTAATAATTTTTTAAATTATTTGTAATATTTGGAAATTGTTTGTAATATCTAGCAATGATAATATTAAACTAAAAACATAGATAAACTAAAAAAACTAGACTAAAAAAATTATTAAAATTAAAAAATCAAATAAAAATTTTAAAAAATATTTAAGAAACAGATTTTAATAATAATAAAAACATAATAAAAAATATTAGACATATAGAAAATTCAATGGATAATAATTAATATAAATTTTTATCTATAAAAAATAAAGCTAATTAAAACAAAATAATAATAATAATAATAATGGAGAATAGCTATGGAAAAAGCATGTCAAATTATAATTAACGAAATTATAGATGGAAAAATAGTTACAAGGCGTGATTTAGAAATAGCTAAAAGAAAAGCTTGCAGAGATTATGATCTACCTAAATTCATGAGTAATACTGAAATTTTAGAATGCACAACAGATGAAGAAAGGGAACTAGTATCAAATGTTCTTAGAAAGAAGCCTACAAGAACCATATCGGGAGTAGCTATTGTTGCAGTTATGTGCCATCCTCATGAATGCCCACATGGAAGATGTTTTTATTGTCCAGAAAGTGATGTTGCACCTCCTAGCTATACTGGTGAAGAACCAGCAGCACTTAGAGCTAGAATGTTTAAATTTGATCCATATGACCAAACATATAATCGACTTAAACAGTTGTCTACAGTAGGACACCCAATAGATAAAGTAGAACTAATAATAATGGGAGGAACATTTCCTTCAAGAGAATCATCATACCAAGAATGGTTTATATCACAATGTTTAAAAGCAATGAATGATTTTGGAGATAGTTCTAAAAAGAATAGTTCTAAAGGAGATAAATCTAAAGTATATAATTTTAAAGAATCTAATTCTAAAGAAGCTAATTTTAAAGCATATAATTCTAAAAAAGATAATTCTAGAGAGAATATTTTTAAAAAGGTTAAAACATATCCTCCCTATGGTTATGTTTTACTTGAAGATGTTCAAAAAGCTAATGAAGATGCAAAAGTTCGTTGCATAGGAATGACCTTTGAAACAAGACCGGATTTCTGTAAAATAGAAGATGTAAATAGAATGCTTAAAATGGGAGTCACACGAGTAGAACTTGGAGTTCAAACCTTATATGATGACATATATGAAAAAATGGAAAGAGGTCATACAATAAAAGATGTTATAAATGCAAATCAGATACTTAGAGATTCTGGAATTAAAGTAGCTATGCATCTTATGCCAGGATTACTCCAAACTCCTGATGAAGATTATGAAATGTTTAAAGCATTGTTTGAAAATCCAAACTTCAAACCAGATATGTTAAAAATTTACCCCTGTCTTGTAACAAAAGGAAGTAAATTATATGATTTATGGAAAAAAGGAGAATATACTCCTTATACAGATGAAGAAGCTGTAGATTTAATTGTTAAAATTAAAAAAATTCTTCCAAAATGGGTAAGAACGATGCGAATCCAAAGAGATATTCCAGCTAAATTAATAGAAGCAGGAGTTAAAAAATCAAACCTTGGAGAGCTTGTTTATAATAAACTTGAGGAGGAAGAAGTGAACTGTAACTGTATAAGATGCAGAGAGATAGGGCATAAAATAAATAAATCAAAAAAAGACTTAAAATTAAATTATAATGATTTTAAACTATTTAAAGAGGAATATGAAGCTACTGGGGGTAGAGAAATTTTCTTATCTTTTGAAGATGATATGGAAGAAACCATAGCTGGTTTTTTAAGATTAAGATTCCCATCAGAGAAAGCTCATAGAAAAGAAATTACAAAATCAACAGCAATAGTTAGAGAACTTCATGTTTATGGAAATATGCTAGAAATAGGATCAAAAGGAAAAAATATTGGTCAGCACACAGGCTTTGGAGAAAAACTCCTTAAAAAAGCTGAAGAAATAGCTATTAAAAATAGTAAAGATAAGATGGTAATAATTAGTGGAATAGGAGCTAGAAATTATTACTGTAAGTTTGGATATGAACTAGAAGGTCCTTATATGGTAAAAAAATTGATATAATTTAATATATTTTAATATAATTTAATATAAACTATTATAGGTTATTATAAACCATTATAAACTATTATAGAATATTATATGCTATTATAAACTATTATAAAATATATTATAAACTATATAAAATAGTATAATTGTTATAATTATTATAAAATGTTATAATTATTATAATTATTACTATAATTAATTTTTAATGATAATTAAAAATATAATTAATAAAATAAATCCAATGAAATATAAAAATAATAAATCAAATCCGATTAAAAATAAAAATAATAGATTTGATTAAATAAAAATAATAAAATAGATCTGATTAAGAATAAATAAAGTAGGTGTGATAATTATGATGAAAATAAATTCTTCTGAAGAGTTAGCTATTAAAATAGAGCATACAAATTTAAATAATCTTGCAAAAAAAGAAGATATAGAACATTTAGCTAAAAAAGCTAAGGAATATGGTTTTTGTGCAGTTGTTGTATCTCCTTATTTTGTTGAATATGCAAAAAATCTTTTAAAAGATACTGAAATTAAAGTAGTAACTGTAGTAGGTTTTCCTTTAGGATTTACAGCCCCTGAATCAAAAGAAAAAGAAGCAGAAATAGCTATAAAATCTGGAGCAGATGAAATAGACATGGTTGTTAATATTCAAGCTTTTAAATCCGAAGATTATGATACAATAACTAAAGAAATTGAAATGGTGAGGAAAGTAACTGATGGTAAAATCCTTAAGGTTATAATAGAAGCTGAACATTTAAATGATGAAGAAATCATTAAAATAAGTGAAATAATCAGAGATGCTGGAGCAGATTATATAAAAACATCAACTGGAATGAGTGGGCAAAGTCCAAAAGCTGCAAACATTGTTTTAATGAGAAAAATTGCTCCAAATATTAAAATTAAAGCTTCTGGAGCAGTAAAAGATTATAAAACTTCAATTAGATTAATTAGTTCAGGAGCTGATAGAATAGGCACATCTTCTGGAGACTTAATCATTGAAGAATATAAAAGAATTTATGATAAACAGCTAATGGATGCCCCAAAAGGTTTCATGAAATAAGCAGTGCACATAATAGACATTATACATAAATAGATATTATAAAGTAGACATTATATAAAATAGACATTAGATATAAAGTAGATATTATAAAATAGACATTACATTAAAAGTAGATATTATATAAAAATAGACAGTACATATAAAGTAGACATTATATTATATAAAATAAAAATTACACATTATAAATATAAAAGTATGTGAAAAAATGGATAATCATAATAAAAACACATATTCAATATTTTTTAATGGTGAAACCTTAGAACTGGAATTAATATTCAGTTTAGAGGGTACTAATGTAATGTATTTTACAAAATATAAATTATTATTTAATTCTGATGAGTGGGAGACAATTAACTTAATAGAAGGTGATTTAATCCCTCTTATAAATCAATTAGATGAAATTAATAGAAACAATAAAATGAAAAAATATGAAGAATTTCGAGAGAAATTAAATAATATTTGGGAAACTTATCTTTTAGAAAGAGAAGCTATAAGATTAGAAACAAATCAAGAAAAAGATTTCAACAATGGGATAATAATCAAAAGAACAAAGTAAATAATATTCCAACATTATATAAGATTATTTGAGCTTTATATAAAATAATAAAAATTTCATTTATAATAATATACATTTCATTTATAGATAACGTTAATATAGTTGTTTTAAATAATATATTTACTTCAATCAGTATATTTACTTTAAATATTTATTTTTACATAAAATTCATATTGATTTTAATTTTTTTATTTTAAACTTTTTATTTGATTTTTTAGTTTTAATAAGTTTTTTAGATAATATAGATAATTATATATATTTTTAATACAATATTTATTATAATTATTATATAAAAAAGATATTAAAACTAAAAAAGAGATTATTATAAAATATTAAAAAATATATTGCAAAGATAATTATTAATCCAAAAGATATTGATATTAAGGATTTATTGATAATATTAATGTTAATAATTTATCAATTTAATAATAGATTTTTTAGTAATTTTTTAATATCTTTTTAATAGGCTTAGTAACTTTTAATATTTTTTATTATTGGAGGGGTTAAATGAGAATTAAAGACTTATTAGGGATGCAAGTACTCGATATTGATGCAATGGACATTGGAAAAGTTACTGATGTTGATTTTAATGAAACAAGTGGTCAAATAAATAAGATAGTTGTTTCTTTAAAGAAAAACATTTTTTCTCATGATGAAGTTTTAGTCCATTTTGACAACATTAAAAGTATTGGGGATTATGTTTTATTGAAAATAAATATTGAGAATAAATAATTTTTTAAAATAAAATTATTTAGAATAAAAAAAGTTAGAATTAAGGTTATTATCTAGTTAAATCTTATTATTTAGTTAACTTTTATTAATTAGCTAAGTTTTTACTAGCTAATATTATTTAGCTAACTATTTATTAGTTAGCTAAGTTTTTACTGTTAATATTATTTAGCTAATTTTTTATTTATTTAATCTTTATTATTTAGCTAAAGCTTATTATTTAATTAAATCTTTGATTAATATTTAAGTAAATTTTTATTGTATTATTTTATATTAATTTATATTAAGTTATATTAAGTTACATAACTATACTAATTTATATAGCTTAAATTATCAATTAAATTATCTTACATTATCTTATGTTAATTTTAATAATACGACTAATTTTATTATTAATTTGATTTTTAGTAGGGATTTTATGAACATTAAAGATGCAAGAGGAAGAACTATCGAAATTGGCTTTTATATTCGTTATACTGGAACTGGGACTATTGGTAATGTTGTAGATTTAAAAACTGATGAAGAAGGCATTGGTTGGGCTAAAATGGAAGAACCAAATCTATGGTATTCTGAAGATGTAATTGAAATTGTTGATGAAGATAATATTAAAGATAAAGATTTCAAAGATAAAAAATTCAATGTTGATGAGCTTAAAGAAAGGAATCATGATTTTGAAGAACCTTCATTAACTTCTGGTGGTGCTGAAGGAGGAGGTTAATTTATTATTATTTAATCTTTTAATTAATTATTTTTTAATTAATTATATTTTAACTAATTATATTTTCTCATTTATTTACATTTCTCATTTAGTTATATTCTCAGTTATTTACATTTGCATTGATTTATATTTCATTTAGTTATACTTCTTACTTGTATTTCTTATCTACTTATATTGCATTGATTTATATTTCTTATTTGATATATTTGCATTGATGGTTTAATTTATAATATTTTAATATTTATTTTGGTGAAATAATGGAAAATAAAATAATTATAGGAATAATAGCATTTATTCTTGGGATTATAGTAATTGTATTTCCTCTTCTTAGTGTTGGATTTCTTGTAGTTGCTTCTGGTTTATCTGTCTGTATTTTAGCTATTTATTGGATAATTAGAGGTATTCAACATTGGAATGAGAATAAAGCAACCTGTATTTTGTATGTTTTAGTTGGATTGTTTGCATTCTTTTTTGGACTTGTTCTAACAGGTAATTTCCCACTATTTTTATATACTTCTAGCTTCTTATTGTATATAATTGGGTTTTTAATGATAATATTTGGTATAGCTGGAATAATTAATAATAAAAAGAATATGTCAAAAATATCTTCATTTTTGTTCTTTGTATTTGGTATTGTTCTTTTAATTTTTGCTAATTTAATATTTGAAAATCCATTATACTTAGCACTCATTATTGGAATAGCTTTGATAATTGAGGGAATTTCTTTAATTTTAGAATCAAAAGATAAAAAGATTGATTCTGAAGAAAAATAAAAAAATCTGTTCTTAAATTTTTATTTTTAGATATTGTTTTAATTTGTGCTTTAAATTATCTTTTTAATTATCTTTTTATCTTTTTATCTAATTTTTAATTATTTTTTAATTTATATACTTTAATCTTGTGAATTTTATTGTTTAAACATTTCTCTTTTTTCCTTGTTTCATTTTATACATTTCTCATGGAAACATTTATTAAGAGTATTAAATATAAATATACATATTATTTGTGTTATTAGAGGGGATTAATATATAACTATATTGTATAGATATTGATTATATTAATGAAGGTGTTTATATGGAAAATAAAAATGTTGTAGGAATAGTGGCAATTATTCTTGGTCTTATAATTATGATTTTCCCATTTATGAGTCAGTTTGTTTTATCTATTATAGCTGGAATTGGGATTTTAATTTTAGGTATTTATTATATCATTCTTGGATCAAACTTATGGTCAATAAGTAAAGGAAGTTCTATTGCTCATGTAATATTGGGTATTTTTGGTATTATTGTAGGAATAATTCTTTTAGGAAATATATTGATATTTGATCTTTTAGTGGGATTATACTTATATATAATTGGTTTTATGTTATTATTATCTGGTATTATAGGTTTATTCACCAGAAACATAATGATGACAAAAGCATCTGCGGCTTTAATGGCCCTATTAGGTATTATTACTATAGTTCTTGGATATTTCGCATTGTTAAGCCCAATTTATGTATCTATAATTTTAGGTATCAGCTTACTTATTGATGGAATTGCTATTGCTATGGGAAATTTTGATCAAGTAGATGATTTAGATCAACTAGACGATTAAAATTTCTGTTATTTAATTATTTATTATTCATTGTTTTGATTGTAAATTTTTTATTCAAATATTTTTCCTCTCTTTTTATTTTTTTTGTATAGTTATATGCTTAACTTTTGATTTTTAGTTATTCATTGGTTTTTTAAGAGGAACATATAAGAATTAATTATTTTCTTGTTTTTCGACTTTTTTATAAATTTTTAAATTTCAAATTTTATTAGTTATCAAAAATTTTAAATATTAATAAAAACATATTTATATTGTTAATATTAACAATCCTAAGTTAAAATAATTGTTGATATTAATTATTTAATGATAAATTTAGACTGATATAATTAGATGTATATTATTGATTATTAATCCATATATAATCATAAAAAATCATAATGTGACAAATTATTATTAAATAATTTAAAAAATCATTCAATTAATAATGAATTTCTTAATAAAAAATTATTCTATAAATAATAGAGTAATTTCAATCATATTTAGTAATTCTAATAATATTTATATATATTATTTAATATAATATCATACATTCGGAGGATTAAAAATGTTAAAAGTAGAAGTATTCACATCTCCAAGTTGTCCTTATTGTCCAATGGCTGAACAAGTTGTAGAAGAAGCAAAAAATGAAATTGGGGACGAAATGGAAGTAGAGGTTATTAATATAATGACTGATAGACAAAGAGCTGTTGATTATGGAATAATGGCAGTTCCAGCTATAGCTATTAATGGTGTTGTTGAATTTGTAGGGGCACCAAGCAAAAATGAATTAATGGCTAAATTAAGACAATAATTTTAAGACAATTATTTAATTTATATTAATTTATTTATTCTTATAATTCTTTTTTTCTTATAATTCTTTTATTAATTATATATTTAATTTCTTTAAGTTAATCTTATTTTTTAACTATATTGATTTTTTAATTTTATTTTTTTGAGTTTTTTAGTGTGTTATTTTTATATTTCTTTAGATTTTTATTAATATTTTTTATTAATACTTTTAAATAATATTTTTAAATATTTTTTTCTGTTTTTATTATATTCTCATATTTTTTTCAATTATTTTAAATATCATTATTAATAAAGATATTGATGAATATATGGATTAATATTATGAATATATGAATTGATATTTTGATGAATATATGAATTATTTGTAGATACTTAATTTTTTATTAAAATAATTTAATGTAGCTGTTTTTATGAATAACTATGAAAAAGAAAATCAATTAGATAAGAATGATTATACTTACTCTAATGTTGATTATGGATTAACTACTGGAAGTATAGCTACAGCTACTTCACTTGCAGCTATTAAAAAGATTATTAATTCTAATGAGGAATTTAATATTGTTAAAATTATAACTCCTTTTGAGGAACTTGATGTTGATATTGAAAAATGTAAATTAATAAGTGAAAATAAGGCAGAAGCAATTGGAGTTAAATATCCTTATAATGATCCAGATGTTACTGTTAATTTAGAAATAATATCTTCGGTTGAATTAATCGATAAAAAAGATATTTCTAAAATAAATATTTCTAAAAGAGATATTTCTAAAAGAAATATTTATAAAAGAGATATTTATAAAAGAGATATTGATGAGAAGATCACGGATACTAATAATTTAGATATTAATGAAAAAATTGAGAATAAGGTGATTGTTGATGGTGGGTTTGGTGTTGGAACTATAACCAAACCAGGTCTTCAAATTTCAGTTGGTGAATCAGCAATAAATCCTGTTCCATTGGTTATGATTCAAAAAAATTTAGCTGGTCTTGTTCCTGATGGAAAAATAGCTAAGGTTATAATTTCTGTTCCAGAAGGTGAAAAAATAGCTAAAAAAACCATGAATCCTAAACTAGGGATTATTGGCGGGATTTCTATTCTTGGAACTACTGGTATAGCTAGGGCAATGTCAACAAAAGCTTATAAAGATTCTCTTCTTTGTCAACTCGATATGATTATAGCTTTAATAGATGAAGGAAAGTATAGAAAAGATGAGGTTATTTTTGTTCCAGGTAATATTGGGGAAAAATTAGCCCTTAGAGATTTAACTCTTAAAGACAATAAAAAGGTTAAGAAAGATCAAATTGTTCAAACAGGGAATTATATTGGTTTTATGCTTGAAGAAGCTAAAAAAAGAGGAATTAATAAAATCACCCTTTTTGGCCATATTGGAAAGCTTGTTAAAGTAGCTGGGGGTATTTTCAATACTAAACATAGTATTGCAGATGGAAGAAGAGAGATAATAGCTACTCATTCAGCTTTGTGTGGTGTAGATACAGAAACCATTAAATCAATTTTCGATTCAAAAACTACCGAAGAAATGATTGATATACTTAAAAATAAAAAGATTGATAAAAAAGTACTAAATAGTATTAGCTTAGCTATTAAAGAAAGATGTTTAGAAAGAGCAGATATAGATATTAATGTGATTTTAGTTGATATGGCAGGAAATCAGTTAAATTCGAAAATATAAATGATGTATATTAAATTCTAATTTTTTAGATAGTTTACTAAATTAAAATTAAATTAAAACTAAATTAAATCTAATTAAATCTAAATTAAATATAAAAAGTATTATAATAATTATTATCTTATTATTAAGTTACTAGTATTAAATTATATATGCTATATAACCTATTATATCTATATATGTTTATATATGCTTAAATTATTACTTTTCAAAACCTAGGAAAAAAATTATTATTTATAATAATGAAATTATAGAAATGAATTGTGTGTAGAGGATAAAAAATGAAAATAGCTATGGTTGGTCAATTTCCACCTCATATTGGAGGTGTTGGAGTACATATTAATAGTTTATCTAAAGAACTTCTTAAAAATGGAGAAGAAGTATTTGTAATTACTTATCCTCATAAAGATATTAAAAATGAAGCTAATAAAGATTATATGGATAATAATGGAATTAAAGTTATAGGAACTAGAGGAATTAATATTCCTGGTCTTAGAAGCCTGTTTTATGTTCTTTTTGGAACTATAAATCTTATTCATATTGTTCGAAAATATAATATTGATATTATTCATGGACATTATCTTTATCCTGCAGGGTTAATAGCTGTTTTAGGAGGAATATTCACTAAAAAGAAAGTTTATGTAACTTCTCATGGTTCTGATATGTTTTGTTTATATCCTCAGCATAAATTTATGAGACCTATCATTCGATTTGTTTTAAAAAGAGCAGATGTAGTATTGGCAGTTAGTGAATCATTAAAAGAGGAAATTTTAAAAACTAATATTCCAAATATAGAAAAAAAGGTTAGATTAAACTGGAATACTGTTGATATTAATGAGTTTAAAATAGCTGATAATGATTCAGATCATCATTCAGAGAATAATTCAAATTATAATTTTAAAAATGAGCTTAATATTCCTAAAAACAAGCCCATTATTCTTTTTGTAGGTAATATCATTAAAAGAAAGAATGTAGCTACTATAATAGATGCAAAAAAACAGTTAAAATCTGATTGTGTTTTAGTTGTTGTTGGTGATGGTCCTCTTTTAAACAGCTTGAAAGAAAAAGTTAAGATAGAAAATGTTGAAGATGTTATCTTTACTGGTGCTAGAAATGATGTAGCTAATGTAATTCAAAGTTCAGATCTTTTAATTCTTCCTTCTTATTCAGAAAGTTTTGGTTTAGTTTTAATTGAAGCCTTAGCTTGTGGAAAACCTGTTATAGGTAGTAATGTTGGTGGAATAAAGGAAATTATAACTGATGATGTTGGTTTACTTGTTGAACCTACTGATTCTATGGGATTAGCTAATTCAATTGATTTAATTCTGTCTGACAAAGAATTAAGAGAAAAATTTCAATCTAATGCTCGAAATAGGGCAATGGATTTTTCAGAAGTTGATATTCCTTATTATTAATCTTTTTCAAATAAGAAATAGTTTGAGAATAATATATGAGATAAGAATAAAGTTAGAAGAAGTATAAATATATTGAGTAATAAATATAAATAAAATAGTATTAATAAATAAAGTAATATTTATAAAAAATAGTATTAAAATTTAAAGTGATATTATTTAAAGTAATAATTATAAATATAATAGTATTAATAAATAAAGTAATATTTATAAAAAAAATAGTATTAATATTAAGCTAGTATTAATATAAAATAATACTTATAAAATATATTTTATATAATATAACAAATTATTGTTAAATTATTATTAAAATTGTTATTAAAATTATTATTAAAATCATTATTAAAATAGTTATTAGAATTTTTATTAAAATTATTATTAAAATTTTTATTAAAAAGTTTTTATAGGTTGATTAAATGTCAAAGGAAGAATTCACACATTTAACAGAAAAAGGAGTTCATATGGTTGAAGTCGGTGATAAAAATCATCAAAGACGGAAAGCAATAGCTACTGGGAAAATAAATCTTCAAGAAAAGACAATAGCTATGATCGAAAATGAAGAGATTAAAAAAGGAAATGTTTTAACAACTGCTCAAATAGCTGCTATACAAGGTGTTAAAAATACTTCTTCTATGATTCCTCTTTGCCATCCTTTAAATCTTACTGGAATAGAAGTGGATTTTGAAGTTAAAAGTACTGAGATCATATGTACCGTAAGTGTAAATTCTCTTGGTCAAACTGGTGTTGAAATGGAAGCTATTACTGGTGTTAGTTTAGGCCTTTTAACTATATGGGATATGGTTAAAGCTGTTGAAAAGGATTCAGATGGTCAATACCCTGATACTTCAATTACAGATATTTGTGTAATTAAAAAAGAAAAAATTTAATTTTTTAACAAATATTAGACTAAAAACTAATATTGGATTAAAGGTTAAAATTAGGTTAAAAACTAACATTAAGATAAAAGCTAAATTAGACTAAAGTTAAGATTATACTAAAACTATATTCATTGATTGATTATTATGGAAAATCTACCTAAAGAAATTAAAGAAATCATAAAGGATTGTTATCCTTATATTAAAGAATTTAATCCAGCTCAAAAACATGTGATTGAATCAGGATATTTGGAAACTAAGGATAATTATGTGATAGCTATTCCAACTGCAAGTGGAAAAACAGTTCTTGGAGTTATGGCTGCATTAAAATCTATATTAAATGGTGGAAAAGCTGTCTATGCAGCACCATTAATTTCAATACAAAATGAGAAAGTTAAAGAATTTAAAAAGTTTGAAAATCATGGGATTAAAATAGGAAAACATCCAAATTCTTCTGATTTATCTGTAATGGTTTTTGAATCTTTTGATGCATTAACTCGTTTTTCATGGGATGTGCTTCGTGATGTGGATACATTAATTCTCGATGAATTTCATATGATTGGAGAATATTCTAGAGGACCTACCCTTGAATGTGCTATTACAAGAGCTAAAATAATCAATCCAAACCTTAGAATTATTGCTTTATCAGCAACATTACAGAATATGGAAGAAATTGAAGGTTGGTTAGATGCTAAAATAGTCGAACATGATTATCGTCCAGTACCTTTAAATAAGGAAGTTTTAAACACAGAAATGTTTAACACTAGTAATAAGAATGAAGTTGTTGTAAAAATTGTTGAAAAAGCAATTGAAGATAATTCCCAGACTTTAAGCTTTGTTTCAACTAGATTATTTACAGAAAGTTTAGCAAATTTCGTTTCAGGTAAAATAAAAAGGAAAGTCACTTCAGAACAGAAAAAAAGGTTTAAAAAAGTAGCTGAGGCTATTTTAGATGTTCCAAAGAAAAAAGGATCAAGACCAACTTCCACCTGCTTAAAGTTAGCAGAATCTGCAGAAAATGGTGCTGTTTTTCATCATGCTGGTCTTTTCAATGAACAAAAAGAGATTATTGAAGAAGAATTTAGAGAGGGTAATCTTTTAATGATTGCAGCTACTCCTAGTTTAATGTATGGTGTTAATTTGCCTTCAAGATCTGTTATTATTAGAGATTATACTCGTTGGACTTCTCAAGGTCCTCAAGCTATTCCTGTTTTTGATTATGAACAAATGTCTGGAAGAGCTGGAAGACCTCAGTATGATGATGTGGGATTTTCTTACCTTATAGCTAAATCATTAGATGAAGCATATGATTTACAAGAAAGATATGTTCATGGTGAAGTTGAAACTACTAACTCTAAGCTAATTGAAAACAAAGATGCAATTTATAAGCAAATTATAGCTCAAATTGCTTCAAATTTATCTAAAACTCCTGAAGAGATTCAGGATTTTTTTAAGATGACTTTTTATGGTTATCAAATGAGCAATAATCCTTCAATGGCTCTTTTTGCTGATGATTCATTAAAGTTTGAAATTGAATCTGCATTAGAGTTTTTACTTAAGAATGGAATTATACAGGCTACTCCAAGTGGATTAAGTGCAACTCCATTTGGTAATTTGATAGCTAAATCGAATTATTCGGTTGAAACAGCTGTTAAACTAAAAGAATATGCATTGCAGGTTGAAAGTATTGATTTAAATCAGCTTATCTATCATCTTGCATCTACTCCAGATTTACCATTAATTTCATTTAAAAGTAGGAAAAGTAAAGAACCTGTAAGAGAAATGATGGCTAAAAAAGGTTTATTTGCTGTAAATATTGGTAATCCTGAAGCCACAACTGTTGCTTTAATTGAATGGATTGATGAGAGAAATGAGTATGAGATTGAAAATGCTTATAATGTTTACTCTGCGTCTAGTAGAAGATCTGCTTATGAAGCTTCTTTACTTGTTAAATTCCTTAAAAATATTTTCGAAACTATAGGAAAATATAATCATTCTAAGGATTTAGATTATATCTCTGCAAGACTATACTATGGTGTAAAAGAAGATTTAATTACACTTGTTCTTGGTGTTAAACGTCTTGGAAGAAAACGGGCTAGGGCATTGGTAGATACTTTTGGTGAAGATCTTAGACCCTATTCTCTAAAACAACTACAAAATGTAGAAGGTATAGGTCCAAAATTAGCTGAAAAAATAAAAATATTTTCAGAAACTTATGATATTTAATTAAAGTATATTAATTAATAGGATATTAATATAATCTAATTTTATTTAATTTTGTAATATAATTCATCTGTGATTTATTTTTTTATTTATAAGTATTAATTAATATTAAAATTTAATTTTTTTATTTTTTATATTATATTACTATTTTTTTTATTAGATTTGAATACATGTTAGCGATAGCTATCTTTGATTAATGGAGGTTCTTATAAGTTTATAATCTAAAATAAGTAAATATCAGACAGAATACAATAGTTGAAAATTAGTAATTTTTGTGATATTAGTTTCAATGAAATCCTGAGAATGTCTGGATTGTTAAACTTAAAATAACAGCAACAGAATTAAACCAACAAATGAATGGAAGAAAAATAAGTATATTATAGCTACTCAAAAGTTAATTGGTAAGTTTAATAATTGCACTGAATTTTTAGAATGATTAAGGTTATGCTAAGACTAAAAAAGGCTTATACAAATATTACTTTAATACTAGGTTTATTGGAACATAAAAAGAAATATCAGCACTTACCAATGGCCTTATGGGTAATTGTGTGTATTAGTCTCAAATTGACCGTGTTATAACTATCATGATGGTTATAAAGCAGATTATGTCCAATGGCAATGTACTAATATTATTTATCTTAAAATAATATTAACTGGTAAAGAATTCATTAAAACAACAGTAATCGATTTAGCGGCCATTGTATATTGGAATAGTCGAATATATGAGTTTGGAGAACATTGGTGTAGTAATACTATTGTAAGTGTTAATCCTGGCTGGATTGTTGAATGAATATTTATTATTTTTGTAGTAATCGGCATTTTTATATGTTATGATTAATATATTATTTTGCATAAGTTATTATATTTTTTTTATTTATTATTTTTGTAGTAATCGGCATTTTTATATGTTATGATTAATATATTATTTTGCATAAGTTATTATATTTTTTTTATTTTTGATTAATTTAGTATTATATAAAAAAAATTTAATAATAACTATTTAATTTATTTGAGGTAAATAATATGAAATTTAAAATGAAAATATTGTTACTTGCAGTATTTATCATTAGTTTAGTCAGTATATCACCAATTTCTGCAAATGAAATAAATGATTCTGATGAAACTAATGATATTGCTAGTGATGATGTAAAAGAGGAAGTTAAAATAGTTGAAGAAGAACAACAAATCCAAAATGATACTTCTAATGCTGTTTCTAATGTGTCTAATGCTGAAAAAAATGTTGAAAAATCAGCTATGACAAGTAGTGTTAGCACTGCAGGTCCTATTGGCTATCAAGCTTTTTTAAATGCTGCTACAAATGTAAAAAATTTTGTTAATGCAAATGGCCGTTTACCTAATTATGTATATGTTCATGATCAAAATAATGAATATTGGTTAAGTATGCCTGATTTTTTATCTAATTCAGTTCAATTCATCTGTCGTTATATTTTTGGAGGGGGTAGTTTTGATTATCATGTTGTTGAAATAGGACATGGAAATCCAACAAGTCCTTCAGGTGTTTCTTTTAATAGACAAATTACAAGTTCTGAATATATTAATTATGCTATGAATATTGCAGATTTTATGGTTACAAATGGTAGAGCTCCTAATTATGTTAGTACTGCTTATGGTAACATGCAATATCAAACTGCAGTTTATATGTTTAGTTTAGTACTTGATTTTTTGGGTACTAATGGTAGATTACCTAACTATGTAACTGTTAATGTTGCAGCTAGTGATTATTTAAATAAGTTTTTACCAGTTTATAACAGTACTGCTAATGTATTGGTTTCTAATTATGATACTTTTAGTAGTTCTACTAATGTATTTGCTGATGATTATGATGTATCTAATTTAGATATTGAGTTGATTAATTTAAATTCGGTATTTTTTAACTTTATAAAATTAAAAACTGATAGTTTACCTGCAGATTCTTGTATTACACTTACTACACAATAGTTTTTTTGATGAATAAACTATTTTTTATTATCTTTTTTTATTAAACTTTTTAGTTGTAATTATTAGCCTTGTAATTACAAGAATAACTTTTTCAAGTGTGAACTTTAGTTATTCAGTTTTTCAGTAGCTGAAAAATTTATATAATGTGATCTTTAATAATATGGTTCAGTATATGGTATATATTAATTTTTTTTTTATGAGTTAGTTTTTTATAGTATTTTCAACTTAAATTATTAGTAAAGGTGATAGGTTTAAGGTTATACATTATACATATTATAAAAGGATATGAAACAATGTTAAATGATAAAAAAGCACTTATTGAAAATCTTTTAAAATTTGGTTATATAAAAACAGAGAAAGTTAGAAAAGCTATGGAAACAGTTGACAGAGAAAAATTTATTCCTAATGAGTTGAAGCCTTATGCTTATTTAGATAGACCATTACCATTAGAAGAAGGACAAACAATTTCAGCACCCCACATGGTTGCAGTTATTTGTGAAAAATTAGAACTTGAAGAAGGAATGAATGTTTTAGAAATTGGAACTGGATTTGGATATAATGCTGCGGTTATTTCTGAAGCTATGAATAAAAAAGGACAGGTATATAGTGTAGAACGTATAGAATCTCTTGCTAATAAAGCTCTTGAGAATCTTAAAAAAACTGGTTATGGGGAAACTGTTGATGTACTCATAGGTGATGGAACTTTAGGTTATGATAAAGGAGCACCTTATGATAGAATCTACGGAACTGCAGGAAGCCCATATATTCCAGAATCTCTAAAAAAACAACTTAAAGTTGGAGGAAGGTTAATAATTCCTGTTGGTGATAAGTTAGGTTTTCAAGACCTTATATGTATAGTTAAGGAATCTGAAAATGAATTTAGAGAAAAATCTCTAGGAGAAGTTGTTTTTGTTCCAATGATTGGGAAACATGGCTGGTCTGAAAAATAATAATTTTTTTATATAAATCAACCTTATTTTTGAGGATTAAATTCTTTTAAATTCATTTAATAATAATGGGTGGAATTTTTTAAAATTCCTTTTTAAACTTAAATATAATAATAATTAAGTGGTTTATATTTCATATTCTAAAAATGAAAAAGAAAAAGAATATCCTAGATTAGTTGTTGATTATGCTTTATCTGAAAATGAAGATGATGAAAAATTAGCTAAGGAAAAAAATTAGCTAAAGAAAAGCTATTTAAATTCATTAAAGATAATCATGAACTTGCTGATGAAATTCAAAGCAGAAGATGGACTGCTTATGGGCCATAATTTCATTATTTTTGTTTTTTAAATACCAAAAAATCCAAGTCCTGTACCATAATCTAAAACATTATAGTAACTCATATTTGATTTGTTTGCAGCTAATTCAATAGCATAGTCTTTTCCACCTAAACGATCTATTAAACTAATATTTAATGCTTGTTGGCCCGTATAAGGTTTTCCTTCAGCTATTTTTTTAACATAATCTACAGTTAAGTTTCTATTTTTTGCTACAATATTTATAAAAGAATTATATTGTTCATCAACCATAGTTTGAAGCATGTTTTTCTCATCAGTAGTTAAATTTCTATAGTCTGCTCCCATATCCTTATATTTTCCACCAGTAATAGAATAAATATCTACACCTTGTTTTTTATAATATTCAGATAAGTCACTCAATGTTAAAATAACTCCTATGCTTCCAACCCATGAAGAAGGACTAGCAACAATTTCATCAGCACCACTAGCTACCATATAAGCTGCTGAAGCACCAGTATCACTTATTCTAGCTACAACTGGTTTTTGCGAGCTGTTAACCTTTTCAAGCATCTCTTCACCAGCTACTGGACTCCCTCCTGGACTGTTTATATCAAGAACAATTGCCCCTATATTCGGGTCATTATTTGCTTCATCCATCATTTGGCTAAATACATCAGGGTTAGCAATAGTTACATTCTCACTACTTGCACCATAACCAATTTCACCAACTACAGGTATAACAGCCACTGTACTAGGGCCAGTGACCATTGCAATTAATGGAATAAACATTAAAATAGCTATTACTATAGCTATTATACCAAATCCGCCTAATATTCCTAATGTGAAATATTTTGTCTTTTTTTCCATTTTATCACATATTTAATCTTTATAAATTTTTATAAATATTTAGATTTATAAATATTTAGATAATAATAGTATATTTAGATAATAATAGTATATTTATATAATAATATTATATTTATAGGATAATATTATAATTTGTCTATATAGCTATATTTCTTTAATTATATAAATTTTGTTGAAAAATAGCTTTTTTTATTAGTTTAAAGTTTCAATTTTTTATCTTTCCATGTTTTTCTAATTTTTTTATATATTAATCATGTTTATATATTATTAAATATTAATTATAATTAAGCAGTAAATTATTAATTAGTTGATTATTGGCTAGTAAAATACTAATTTATAAATTATTAATTTTAATAAATATTTAATGATATACTTAATCATTTGTATTCTGTCTTTTTTGGTGTTTTAATGAAAAAAATTGTTCGATCTCCAGGTTCTGCTACTATTGTAAATGCTATAGCTACTGGTTCAGGTTCTGCATTTGGTATTAACTTAGATATTGTAGTTGAAGTTAAATCTACAAATTCTGGGATTAAATGCTCTCCTGATTTAGATATTGATACTAGTCTTATGGAACTTTGTGCAAAAAATGTCTTTAATCATTATCAAATCAACTTTGAAGATAACAAAGAAGATTTAGGGAGTGTTGAAGATAGCATTGGTATTGAAATTTCAACAAAATCTAATTTGCCTCCTGCATCAGGTCTTTCAAGCAGTAGTGCACTTTCAAATGCAGTTACTTTAGCTACTTCTGAATTAATCGTGGCTGAATTTGATAAAAAACCAATGAATGATTTAGAAATTGTTAATCTAGCTATTGATTCTTCTTTAGAAGCAGGTGTTACAATCACTGGAGCATTTGATGATGCTACTGCTTCTTATTTCGGGGGAGTCACAGTTACAGATAATATAAATCGTGAAATTATAATAAAAGAAAAAATGGATAACCACAAACTATTAATATACATGCCAAACATAGATTCAATGACTGCAAATTCTGATGTTAAAAGGATGAAGCTTTTAGCTCCTTTAGTTGAAATGGCATTTGAAAAAGCTAGTCAAAAAGAATATTATACTGCTTTAAACTTAAATGGAATATTATATTCTAATGCTTTAGATTTTGATACTAAAATAGCTATTGATGCTTTAAGTGCAGGAGCTATTGCTTCTGGACTTTCAGGAACTGGTTCTGCTTATGTAGCTATTGTAGATAATGAATCTAAAGATAATGTTAAGGATATTTGGAATTCTTATACTGATTCTGGAAGAATTATTGAAACTGAGGTAGATAATCTTGGAACATCAATCATTGAATAAAGAAAGATTTAAGGATCTAGAAAATTCAAAAAAGATTCTTGAAGATTCCAGAAGAGAAATTGACCAGATTGATAGTGAATTGATAGATTTAATTCAAAAGAGAACTTCATTAGCTAAAGATATCGTCATGGCTAAAATAGCTTTAGATATGGATATTTATGATGAATCAAGGGAAAAGCTTATCTATGAAAAAATAATAAAGATAGCTAATGATAAGGATTTAAATGAAAATATTAGAAATTCTATTATTGAAATTGTGAATATATTAACAAGTTTAAGTAAATCTGAACAAAAAAAGATTATTGATAAAAATTTATAGGAGGAAATATTATGGGAAATATTAGAACTTCATTTGTTAAAAGAACTTCAAAAGAACTTATTGAAATTCATCAAGGTGTTTTTACTACAGATTTCGATGAAAATAAAAAATTAGTAGCTGAAAAATCCACAGTAAGTACAAAACACTTAAGAAATAAAATAGCTGGATATGTTACTAGGTTAGTTAGACAACAACAAGCTGAAATGTAAGTTGTTTAGTTATTAGCATATTCTGCTAGTATATTCTTTTATTTTTTATTTATATTTTATATAATATTATATAATTATTTTTTTATAGATCATACAACTATTTTTTATAAATTATACAACTATTTTTTTTATTTAATAATATTTTATTTAATACTGTTTTATTTAACGCTATTTTTAATAAGCTTAATATTATTTTATTTAATACTGTTTTATTTAATACTATTTTTAATAAATTTAATACTACTTTTGATAGTTTATTCTTTTTGCATTGCTCTAACTATTATTTTTAATCTTATTTTCATGATTATTTATTATTATAATAATCATTTTATATTAATTAATATTTTATTTATTAATTATTTAAGCTATTAAGTAATATTTACTCCATTAAATGATATTTAAACTATTGAATAATATTTATAAATATAATATTTTAAATAAATATAATAATATTTAAATATTTTGTTAATAATAATCATATTTAATAATAATTATATTAATTTAATGTAATTATAACAATAGGAGGAGTTTCTATTACAAATATTAACCTAATTTCATGGAATGTAAATGGGATTCGTGCAGTAGCTAGAAAAGGTTTTTTCGAATGGTTTTCTAATGCTAAACCAGATATTTTATGTCTTCAGGAAATTAAAGCTCAAGTTGAACAGCTACCTCGCAAATTAAAACACGTTGAAGGTTATCATAGCTATTTTAATCCAGCAGAAAGAAAAGGATACAGTGGTGTAGCTACATATTCTGCTTTAAAACCAAAAGAAACAGCTATAACTATGGGGATTGATAAATTTGACCACGAAGGTAGGTTTCAAAGATTTGACTTCGATGATTTCATACTTCTTAATCTTTATTGGCCTAATGGTGGTATGGGGGAGGACCGCCTACAATACAAACTCGACTTTTATGATGCATTTCTAGACTACACCAACAATCTCCGTGATGCTGGAAACAATCTCGTGATATGTGGTGATTTAAACACTGCACATAAACCAATAGATATAGCTAGGCCAAAAGAAAATGAGAAAGTTTCAGGATTCATGCCTGTTGAGCGAGAATGGATAGATAAATTTTTAGCTAATGGATATTTAGATACATTTAGAATGTTCAATGACAAACCAGAACAATATACTTGGTGGAGTTATCGTACACGAGCCAGAGACCGTAATGTTGGTTGGAGATTAGATTATTTCTTTGTAAATGAAGAATTCCAGGATAATGTAGTGGATAGCTATATTTTATCTGATGTTATGGGGTCAGACCATTGTCCAATAGGTTTGAAGATAGAGATTTGAGTTTTATTATTCCTTTAATTATTAATAATAGTAGTAATAATACTAATATTAGTAATACTAATAATAATAGTAATAATGATAAGATTAATAGTATTAATAATATTTATAATATTTATAAATATCTAATGTTAATTTAATTAAAAAAGTAAAATTTTATTAATAAATTTATTAATAAATAATACAAAATTAAAAACAAAAAATATACTCAAATTATTTAAATAGGGATTATTAGAGTTGAAATTGTTTAAATTGAAATTATTTAAGTATAACTTTTTTTTTTTTAAATGAACTAATAATTGAGGTGATTTTATTTCCTATGTAAAACGAATCTTAAAAGATTTAAAAGCTAAAAATCATGATCAAGTGGAATTTATTGATGCAGCAACTGAAATTTTAGAATCTATAGTTCCTGTTCTTGATGAACATCCTGAATATGAGGAAAATAATGTTCTTGAGAGATTAGTTGAACCTGAAAGAATAGTAATGTTTAGAGTTCCTTGGGTTGATGATAATGGGGAGATACAAGTAAACAGAGGCTTTAGAGTCCAATTTAATAGTGCAGTAGGTCCATATAAAGGTGGACTTCGTTTCCATCCTACTGTAAATTTGTCTATTCTTAAATTTCTAGGTTTTGAGCAAATTTTTAAAAATAGTCTCACAGGTATGTCAATTGGTGGAGCTAAAGGAGGAAGTGACTTTAATCCAAAGGGAAAGTCTGATGGAGAAGTTATGAGGTTCTGTCAGAATTTTATGAGTGAACTTTTTAGATTTATAGGTCCAGATACTGATATTCCAGCAGGAGATATGGGTGTTAGTGGAAGAGAGGTAGCTTATTTGTTTGGTCAATATAAAAAGCTATCTACTGTCCATGTAGCTGTATTAACTGGTGCGCCAATGGAATTTGGAGGTTCTCTTGTACGAAAAGAAGCTACTGGTTATGGTCTTATTTACATTCTTGATGAAGCTTTAAGAGTTAGAAATGATTCTTTTAAAGATAAGAAGGTTGTTATTTCTGGTTCTGGGAATGTAGCTATTTATGCTGCAGAAAAAGCTGTGATGATGGGGGCAAAAGTAATAGCTATGTGTGATTCTTCTGGTTATATTCATGACGAAAATGGTTTATATATACCTTTTATAAAAGAGATCAAGGAAGTTAATCGAGGCAGAATATCGGATTATCTAAATTATTTCAAAAAGGAAGATTTAACTGCTGAATACATTGAAAATAGTGTTATATGGAATGTTAAATGCGACATAGCTTTGCCTTGTGCAACTCAAAATGAATTAAGTGAAGAATCTGCAATGATTATAGTTTCCAATGGAACAAATTATGTAGCTGAAGGGGCAAATATGCCTTCAACATTGAAAGCTATAAACGTATTTTTAAATAGTAATCTTGTTTATCTCCCAGGCAAAGCTGCAAATGCTGGTGGAGTTGCAACAAGTGCTTTAGAGATGGCTCAACGTAGTTCACGCTTATCTTGGACATTTGAAGAGGTTGACTCTAAACTAAAAAAGATAATGGTTAATATATATAAAAATATAGATGAAGCTTCTAAAAAATATGGTGCTGAAGGTAATTATGTAGTTGGTGCTAATATTGTAGGCTTTATAAAAGTAGCTAATGCAATGCTTGCTCAGGGTGTGGTTTAATCTTTTGATTTTATAATCATCCTGATCTGATAAGTATCATGTAAAAGTTGTGATATTTATTAAAAATCTTCTGATTATGAGATATTTGTTAATGCTATTTTTACTCTTCCAGTTAGTAATCATGAAGAAATTAAAGTAACTAATGCAAGCATTGCTAATGACATTAATATACCTAAATGGGATGCTAATTTAGTAACTGTATAAAAATTATTTTTTTAATTTAATTTTAATTAGAGTTATTAACTGTTTTTAGATATTATATGCTATTATTGTTATAATTAACTATTTTAAGACATATTAATTAAAATTTGGTATATTAAGACATATTTTTTCTATTATTTTTAGTAAATTTTATATTCTTTGTTTTTATAATATAATTGTATATGGGTCTGTGAATTTCTAGATTTCATGATTAATATTATTATTCTATGTTTCACTTGTTCTTTATTCAGACCACTCTAGTTTAGGTGATTGATGTATTATTTTAACTTTCTTTCCTTTAAAAAAACTAGATATCATAAAAATCAGTTTTGTTTTATATTTATTTTTTTATTAATAAAGAAATTATTTTATATAATAAGTTAATAGAAAGAGAATGGATAGACAAATTCTTAAGCTCAGGATATGTAGACACCTTCATAATGTTCAATGACAAAACTGAACAATATAATTGGTGGAGTTATCGAACAAGGGCAAAAGATAGAAATGTCGAGGGGAGACTTGATTATTTCTTTGTAAATGAAGAATTTAAAAGTAATGTAGTAGATAGTTATATTTTATTTGATGTTAGGGGTTCAGACCACTATCTAATAGGGTTGGATATAGGGATTTGAAATTTTCTCAAGTTATTAATTATCTTGATTTTTTCTTTATTTTTCTATTTTTTCTACTTTCATCGACTTTATTATGATTATATTTATTTTGGTCTTTTTTAGTCTTTTCTTTCTTGCTGTTTTTCTGGTCTTAATAAGTAGCTTTATCTTTCTTCTAGGCTTTAATAGTGCTTTTTTTGTTTTAGTCTTTATGATAAAACATTTTTGATTTTATGCACGATGGAAACTATTTTTTGGGATTGTTTTTTGTTGGTGAAACATTTATATATTTCTTTTGTATATATGTTATAGATATGAAAAGATGTTATTTTCGTTGATTAGTTTTTTAGTTTTTTATAATATCTTATCTAAAATATGTTATATTGGATGTTGGAGGTTGATATGTTTTTATCTGTATTTGGAAAAGACCATTTTAATAGTGGATTTAAGTTTTTATTAGCTTTTTCTTTTGTGTTTTTGGTTTTTTTGTCTTTGAGTAGTGTTCAAGCTGTTTATGTTGATGATGAAAGTCAATATAATGGTTCAGATGATATTCAAAGTATTATTGATAATGCGAATGATAATGATACTGTGGAGTTTGTTGGAACTAAATATAATAATTTGTCTTTAAAAATTAATAAAAATTTGAATATTGTTTCAAATGTTGGTACTAAATTTATTGGTTCTAAAGATAAGATTGCTTTTATTATTGGTCCAAATGTTTCTAGTCTTAATATTACTGGATTCATTTTCAGAGGTTATAATTCTTCTGTTTATTCAAATTCAAGTTCTAATATTAATTTAAATGGTCTTTTGATTGAAGATTGTGATAATGGAATAGTTTTAGATAATTCACATAATGTTGTTATTAGTGATTCAACAATTAATGGTGGTAATAAGGGAATTGTGGTTAATGGTTCTACTAATATAGATTTGAGATACCTTAATATTATTAATTCTAGTGCTAATGGTATTCAAATTATTAATTCTAATGGAACCAATATTTTAAGTTCTCTTATTAAAGGTTGTGGTCAAAACTCCTCTAATAGTGGTATCTATGGAATTCATATTAATAATGTAATTTCCTTATTTATCAAGGGTTGTAATATTATTGAAAATCGACATGGAATTGGTATAGATTCTGTTAAAAATTTGTCAGTATCAGAGTCTAATTTATCTTTCAATGGAGCTCCAACTTATTGGAATTATGGTGGTATTACATATTTTGAATTTCGTAGTGGTGTTGGTTTGAATTTCATATCGGGTATTTGTGATAATATTTTAATATATAAAAATACTTTTGAAAATGAATCTGTTAGTATTAGTTTTAATACTTGGATTTCAAATTTTACTATGGTTGAAAATCTCATTTTCAGTGTTATAGAATCCATTCCAGAAGGAGTAGTTTGGCATACTAGTACTAATCTTGTTTCTAATAATATAATTACTAATGGACTTGGTGGTCCTCACAATGGTGGGGCAGTATTTCAGGCAAACTTAGTTAAAGGCTTTTGTTGTGGTATTGATTTTATTGCAATGCATATTAAGCTTATTAGGACTGGTATTTCTACTTATACTGCTTATATTATTAGTGATGCTAATGGCGAAGTTTCGAATAATGTCCCTATTTTCACTGATAAGGGTACGATTGCGAGTAATATTCCTGATGGGATTATGACTTTCACTATTGGTTCTAAGGTTTTTCTTGTTCAGCTTGTTAATGGTGTTGCTACTTTAACTGTTGATTTTTCTGATTTAACTGGTGATGTTTCTGTTGATTATTATGGCTTTGGTGCTAGTATAAATTGGGATAGGGAATTTGAATATATGGATCCTATTTTTGATGATTTATATGAAATTTCTGGTTTTGGTGTAATACCTGTTTTTAAGGATTTTAATGACACTAATAGTTCACAAAACCCTGGTTCTGGTGATGATTCTGGTAATGGTTGGGGTGATGGTAATGGTGATGGCTCTGGTTCAGGTGATGGATGGGGAGATGGATTTGGATTTGGTTTTACTAAATTTATGTTAAATCAAGCACAATCATTTGCAAGTTTGTTTTCTTCAAACTCTAATTCTGATTATTCAAGTCAAAATTCTAATTCTCAGGATTCAACTAATTATCAAAGTTCAGTTCAAAGTAGTAATGGATTGGGAATTGGTGTGAGCCAAAAACCTTCATTAAGTTCTTCTTCTGGAGGAGCTGAAGGTTCTGGAAAATCTAGTGAAATCACAGTTAAAAATCCTACTATGAATGAAATTATCCAAAATCCAATTAGTTGGATAATTATGGCCATTATACTTATTATAGCCCTTATTTTTGGTTATATTAATAGGAGGAGAACTATTCTATAAAAAAATTTTTTTTATAATTATTTTATTATAAATTTATATATAATTATTATACATAAATATATAATTAGTATACATAGATATATAGTTATTATATATAGATATATAATTTTTATATATAATTTATAATTATTATTTTTTTAAAAAGAAATTGATATATATTTAGAAATGATCTTAAAATTACTTTTTTTAGCTTTAAAAGTATTTTTAAGATTATTTTTTTCTTACTTTAGAATAAAAATAGAATTATTAAATAATAATAGACAAAAAAGTAATTTAACTAAAATATATTTTAGTATAATAAATAAAGTTTAATAAATATAATTTTAAAATCATACCATGATTGTAATTAATAAATAGGCGAATATTTATGAATGTTAAGTCAATAAGATTAACGAATCTGTCAAGAATATTGTTTTTAGTATCTTTAGTTTTGATTTGTGTTTCTGCTTTAAATTTTGTTGCTGCAGATGAAAATTCAACCAATAATGTGGGAAATGATTCTTTAATTGGTGTAAATGATTCTTCGGTTGATAAAACAAGCTATTCGGTTGCTGAGACAAAGTCCTCAACTAGTAAATCTAGTTCTTCTGAAAATGCAGGTGTTGATTCCAATATAACTCAATGGACTAATAAGTTAAATGTTTCAGGCTCACCAGTTTTAAGCAAAGATGGTAATACTATCTATGTTTGTGAAAATAATGGTAATGTGTCTGCTTTTAACAAGGATGGTTCTCTTAAATGGAAATTTAACACTGGAACTACTATATTAAACTCTCCTGTTGTTGGTGAAAGTGGAGCTATTTATGTTATTAATCGAGCAAATATATTATACTCGATCAATCCTAATGGAAGTTTAAATTGGAAGTATACCATTGGATCTCTTGGAGATCAGAATTCTGGTTCTTCACCGGTTCTAGATGAATATGAAAATATTTATTTTACTACTAAAAATGGTATTTTAGGTTCTGTTAATAAGAATGGTGTTTTAAGGTGGAGTATTCAAATTCATGGATCTGTTGATCGAATGAGTGGAGTTAATATAATAACAAAACCTTATATTCTTGGGACTCCTGTTGTATCTAATGGTAGGTTATATATAACTGATCTTCATGATCTGGATGTAGGTAGTTTTTATCAGACAGGTATTGTGCTTATTTGTGTAAATACAAGTAATGGTAATATTTTATGGGAGAATATTTTTGATCAAAATGGTGCTTCAATTCAATATAATTCCATAACAGTTGCTAGTGATGGTACTGTTTATATAACAACTTGTAGAGAATGGAATGAAGGATTAGTTCGTGGTCAAATCTTTCATGGATATATAGATGGTCCTTATCCTTATAATTTCACATGGGAATATTTTTATATAAATAATACTAGTTTATATGCTTTTTCTCCTGAAGGAGAGCTTTTATGGAAATGGGGAGATAATAGCACTGGGCTAAATGCCTTTGGCTCTCCAGCTATTAGTTCTAATGGAACTATATATATTGTTTATAATAATGCGTTATATGCAATTTATAATGGAAATATCTTATGGAAATATAATCATGGTGGTGTTGCTTCATCTTATGTTAGTCCAGTTATTGATAAAAATGGGGTGATTTATCTAAGTACTACTTCAGGTATTTTAGCTATTAACCCTAATGGTACTCTTAAATGGAAAAAGACTACAGGTACAGTTAAAAGTCCTATAATAATTGGTAATGATGGTACTATTTATTTTGTTGATGAAAACAATTTATATGCTCTTAATAAAGCTGTTGCGAATTTTACTTATAATAGTTCTAATTTGGATGTTGAGTTTACTGATAGAACTAATGGTAATGGTTTTTATTATTATTGGGATTTTGGAGATGGAACATTTTCATCTGAGAGAAATCCAACACATAGGTATAGTAGTAATGGGAACTATACTGTTAGTTTAACTATTGCTACAGGTAATCATATCGATGTTTTCACACTTATTGTAACTGTTGATGATAAAAAGGCTCCATATATTAGTGTTAATAATCCAAGTGGCAGGTATAATAAGACTATCACTGTTAATGTAACAATAAATGAAGAAGGATTTATTTATTATACTATTGATGGTTCTAACCCAGTTATAGGGGGTAATTTATGGAATGGTTCTTTGTTAATAAATAAAAGTACTGTTCTTCGTTTAATAGCTGTTGATGTGTCTGGTAATCCTTCACCTATATATACTTTTAACTATATTTTAGAAAATAATGGTCAGAATAATAGTAATAGTAGTGGTAGTAGTGGTAAGGCTAGTAAAGCTGTTAAACCTAAGCCTATTGTTCTTCCAGATTTGAAAATAGTTTCCACTAAAACAAAAAATGGCTTTGTGTATGTTAAAGTTAAAAATATTGGTAATGCTGTATCTTCTAAATGTAATTTATTAGTTTATTATAATAAGAAAAATTATAAAGTTGTTAGTGTGCCTAAGATAGGTAAAGGTCAAACTAAAATACTTAAAGTTAAATTTTATAAAAATTTAGCTAGTAAAACCAAAGTTGCTGAGATTAATTATAAGAAGTTATCCAAAGAGTCTGATTATTATAATAATAAAGTTAAGTTTAGAAGTTCTATAATCGGTAAGTCTAATGTTGATCTTGTTATTACTTCTACTAAGGTTAAGGGTTCTTATTGTTATGTTAAGATTAAAAATATTGGTAAAAGTAGCTCTTCTAAATCTTCTTTAATTGTTTATTATGGTAAAAAATATAATTCTGTTAAGGTTTCTAAAATAGGTTCAGGTAAATCTAAATGGGTTAAAGTTAAATTTTTCAAGAATTTAATCTCTAAGAGTAAGTTTGCAAAGGTTAATTTTAATAAGGTGGCAGAGGAGTCTAATTATAATAATAATATTGTGAAGTTTAAGAATTCTATTACTCGTAATTCTTATAGTCCTAGTTCTTCTGGTTTGAAATCTGTTGTTCGTGGTGGTGATTTGGTTGTTACTAGTATTGTTCGTTTGTTTTTAGCTGATAAGTATCCGAATGATCCTAAGTATTATAATCATACTATTTATAATGTGACTATTAAAAATGAGGGTGGTAAAGCTGTTGGTGCTTCTCAACTTAAAATGGCTCTTACTGATGAGCATTATAAGATTATTGATGTTCCATCTTTAAAAGTTGGTGGAAGTGTATCTTTAACTGTGTTTTTCTTTAATGAAGATCATCGTAATCATGATGAGGACTGGGGTATAGGTTTTACTAATCAAACAACTGGTGAGCGTTTGACTAAGTATGTTACACTAAATTATAATAAGAAAGTAAGTGAGGATAATTATAATAATAATTATTTCACTTTCAAGGATGATTATTATAAGTATCTTCCTGATTTGAAGGTTACTGATATTAAAAGAAGTGATAATATTTATAGTATTACAATTCGTAATATTGGTAGTGCTGTTGCAAAGTCTAGTACGATTTTAATGTGGTATGATGATAATCATATTATGGAAATCACAGTTCCGTCTATTGGTGTTGGTAAAAGTGTTACAATTAAGATTAATTTCTTTAAATACTCTACACATCGCTCACTTTATAAATACCTATGGTTGAATTATAACAAAAAAATAACTGAAAGTGATTATATAAACAACGCAGTGAAATTCAAAATCTAAAAGAAACTTCATATAATCATATTTCTAAATTTAAGTAATTTTTCATCTAAAATGATAAGATATATCATATTATCTTTAAGATAAATGATTAAAATTTTAGTGTTATATGAGGTATGTTTTAGTTTTGAATCGTAACATTTATATCGTATTGTAAATAAATTCATATCATAGATATGATTATAAAAAGAGAAATCTTTTTTTATTATCATATGTATGTTATATTTGAAAATCTTATAAAATTATATTTGTTTATTATTATTTTTTTATTTTTTTAAATAGGGAATTTTTTAAGATTTATTTAAATTGAAAGCTTAGATTACTCTAAAAATGCTTTAATTGAAATATTATAAAATTATTTACTTTCATGTTAATAGCTTTATAATGTCTAAGGGTTTTTTGTTCGCTTTCAATTTTTAAATAAAAAAAATAAAAAGGAGAACAACAAAATATGAAAACTAAAATTTTAATGGGATCAGCTTTGATGCTATTACTATTTGCATGTGCTTCTAGCTCTGCATGGGCATATGATGTTACTAATACAACTTCGGCACAAGGTAATATTTCAAATGCAAATAATAATACAGTATTAAGCTTTGATCCTAATGGAGATTACAGTAATTTTACTGTAACTGTGCCTAGTACAGTTGAAAATCTTACTTTAAATGGTAATGGAGCTACTCTTTATGGAAATGGTATTAACCACATTTTTATCATTGATAATACTGTTGGTTTTTCAATTTACAATTTTACCATAATAGCTAATGCTCAAAACGGTATTAGGGGCAATAATACTGTTGGTGTTACTATAAGTAACTGTACTATTTCAGATGGTAGTGCTGGAGTAAATCTCTTCGGAGCATCTTCTGATGTTACTATTGTTGGTAATACAATTACTAATATGACTGTTGGTAATGGTAATGGAATATCCTTAGTTCACCACTCTTCATTAGGTGATTTAAGCTCTCTTTCACCATCTACTATAGCTAACAACACAATAAGTGATGTTAACTTTGGTATGTTCATTGGAGGAAACTTCCTAGGAACTATTGATAGCAATATTATTACAGATGTTAGTAACTATGGAATACAATTTGTTGGTAGAATGGCTACAACCAATGGTATTGTAAATGCAACTATTACTGGTAATACTATTAACTCAAGCAATATAGGAATAGCTTTTGATACTCCGAACTATGCTTACTTGAATTTAGATGATAATACAATTCAAGGAAATAATAGTGCTGTAGAAGTTGGAGATTTAGTTAATGATCCAAGTCCTAACCCAGTTATAGTAGTTAATAATGATTTCTTTGGAGGAGAAGGAGATCTATTGACTTTATTTGGATTTTCTAGTGAGTGGGATAATAATACTCTAAATGGAACTGAATTTCCAAGCTAAATAAAATAATAATTGTGGTCATTAATTGTTATTTAATGACTTTTTTATTTTTTAATTTTTTTATATTTTTAAAAATGCGTGATAATTATGGTTAACTTTAAATTTTTTTCTTTGTTGATTATTTTGTTTTTTGCAGTGTGCTGTGTTTTAACAGGTGTTTCTGCAGAAGAGACTAATGCAACTAATTTTAATTATACTGGTCCTGCGGATTCTCCAAGTCCTGGTTATAATGGTGTTAATGGAACTGGACAATCAGATTATGCTGGTCCTCAAACTAATAATACTAAGTATAATAAAACTATTCCTTCTGATTTGTATATTTCTATTGGGTCTGATGGTACAATATATGGTGCAAAAGATAATATGGTTTATGCATTTTATGCAAATGGTTCAGTTAAATGGGAATATAGTTTAATTAATGAAAGTGGAAGTGCAGCTTATTATCCTACAATAGGAAATAATGAAACTATTTATGTTTTTACTAAAGGAGTATTGTATGCAATTAATTATGATGGAACTGAAAAATGGAGATTTGATATTGGAGTAAAACCAACTGGTGCTACAAAGTACCCTACTTCTCCAGTAATTGGATCTGATGGCACAATATATGTTAATAGCTATCGTTCTCCTACGTCAACAGGTAATAATTTTTTTGCTGTTACTCCGGATGGTGAATTAATATTCAATATTACTTTGCCTCGTTCTGTTACTTTGCCACTTATTGATCCTAATGGATATGTTATATTTGGATCAATGTTTGGTAGTACAACAGCAGGAGGCTTATATAAAATAAACCCACTTAATGGTAGTTATGAAAGAATTCTCACAGATTATCGTTTTTTTGCTATTACAATTGGTAATGATGGAATTATTTATGCTATTGTTGATAAAGGTACCAATGCTAACACTAATTCTGAAAAATATGTTATTGCTGTGAATACTGATGGTACTCAAAAATGGATAAGTGAAAATTTATTTTTATATTATTATTCTCAAACTTTTCCATCAGCTCCACGCACATCACCTGAATTAAGTGTGTCTAATAATGGGCTTATTTATTTATCAAACATTATTATTGATGCTAATAGTGGAAATATTTTAGGTAGTAACACTCATAATGCTTCTGTTGGAGATTCTGCAGAAAATATTGCTATTGGTGCTGATGGTACTATTTATGTTGCTGAATCTTCTCGTGTGTCTGCATATCGTAATGGTGTTCTTTTGTGGAGTTATGAGGTTGAAGGAGCTTATAATCCTGTGATTGGTGCTGATGGTACTTTGTATTTTACTGCTGGTGGTCAATTGTATGCTATTGCTGATGATTTTGTTCCTCCGGTTGTTGATGTTGATGGTGATTCTGGTACTTACTTTAATAATGTGACTGTTAAAGTTAGTGTTGATAAAGGTGTGATTTATTATACTATTGATGGTAGTGATCCTAGAACTTCTCCAACAAGAATTTTACTTACTGGTTCTGAGATAATTGTTAATGAATCTTGTGTTCTTAGAATTGTTGGTTATGATGCTGATGTTGTTGGTGATGGTCAGTTTTCTAATGTTACTGTTTTAAATTATGTGATTAGGAATAATTTTGTTCCTGGCAATCCTTCTGTTTCCAGTGGTTCTTATTATAATGATTTAAAAGTTTCCTTACCAACTGAAAATGGTCTTAAAATCTATTATAAAATTGATAATGGAAATTATATGGTTTATAATGGCCCTATCACTATTGGTAAGTCTTCTAGTTTAAGTTATTATTATGAAGATGCTAGTGGTAATACTTCTAGTGTTAAATCTTTTAGTTATACAATTAATAAGAATTATGTTCCAGGTAATCCTTCTATTGCATCAGGAGCTTATAATAAGAATTTGAAAGTTTCACTTCCAAAACAAACAGGAAAAACATTATACTATAAAGTAGGTTCAGGTTCATACAAAGTTTACACAAGTCCGATTACTGTTACTAAAACATCTACTATTAGCTACTACTTTAAAGATACTCTTGGTAAAAATTCTAAAGTGAAAACTGTTAAATATACTATTGATAAAACAAGTCCTAAAGTTTTAGATAAGAATACTAAGTCTTATAAGAAGGTTAGAGCTAAAAAACAAACACTTAAAATCAGATTTTCTGAAAGTATTAAGATAAATTCTAAATATCTTAAAAAGTTGCTTGTTAAAAATAGTAAAGGTAAAAAAATTACAGTGAAGTTTGCTGTTAAAAATAATTATTTGTACATGAAAGTTCCTAAAATAACTAAAAAGACTAAATATTTCCTCACTATTCCTAAAAATATAGTTAGTGATAAAGTTGGAAATTTATTAAAATCTAAAGTTACTTTAAGATATGTTAGTGTATAAAAAATTATAAAAAACTATTTTTTTCTTTTAGGAAGGAAAATTTAATTTTTTCCATCCTTCCAAATTATATTATTTCTTTTTTAGCATGTTTTTATTAATTTTTTTAGAATAAGGTCTCACCTATTCTATTTATCACTATTTTTTTCCTCGATCTTAGTACGAGTTTTTCTTATTTTCTATATTTATCAATGTCTTTAGCAATAGCTAAGTGTATATCTTTCTCATGAAACTTTGCTAGTATTTCCAGCTATTAATAATTCTTGAAGAAACACTTTATTAAACAATAGTTTGTATCTTATTTATTATTTTTATGATAGTTATTTCAATATTTTATTGGCTATAGTTTTAGTAGTGATGAGTATATTCACAGTTAGCTTTGGAAAAAACAGGATTAAAAATACATTTTGAAATTTTCTATTATTTTATGAGGATTTATAATTTTTTTACTCATTTTATTCTTTTTTATATTTTTTAAAATCTTAATGATTTTATTTAATTTTTTATTATGTTTTTGAAAAATCTCTTTTAAAGTTTTTATTATTTATAAATTTTAATATTACTATATATTTTATTATTTTTAAAGAACATTTGATTATTTATAAAGTAAAATTTATAAATAATAAAAATAATTTTTTATTATGTATTGATTTATTATAAGAGGTTAGATTATGAAGAATAAAATAATTTTTATTACTATTATCTTCTTGATTATTGTAATTAGCTTTACTGGATCTGTTTTTTCAAAAGAAATTGTTATAAATGAAACCAATTATCATGATTATTTTGATGATGAAGGACGTATACAAGATTTGACTGATGGTATTAAGGAAAATGATACTTTAAAATTGTCTAACCTAGATAAAAAAACTATTATCATAGATAAAAGATTAGTCATTGATAGAGAAAATAGCAAGTCGGTTTTTTCAAATGGTTATATTAAACTTATACAGGGTTCTGATGGTTCTGTAATTAAAAATCTTAATATTAGGGGTGTTTATGATCCTTTTAAAAACTCGCCAGAATCTGTATTGACTATTGAAAATTCTGAAAATAACATAATTCAGAAAATATTTTTTAATATAACTAGTAGCTTAGGGACTCTTAGTAGTGTAAATTGTATTAATATTAAGGGTTATAGTGAAAATAACAAAATTTTAGATAATTTGATTTATTTTAATAGCTTGTCTGAAAGTCTTTATTCTTATGGAATATCATTAAGTTCTAATTACATTAAAAATACTCTAATTTCTGGAAATACAATTAATATGAGGTGTAAAAATTATGTTGCAGGTATTTCATCAGCAGCTGAAAATACAACTATTGAGAAAAATAACATATCTTTATATTCTAATTTAATGTATGGAATTTACATAGAGGGATCTAGTGCAATATATACAAAGATTTTAAACAATAATATTGTAGCTAATGGTGAAATATTCTACTTAATAGAATCTTGGATGGGATCTAATACAACAATATCTAATAATGTTTTAACTGGTATTGGTAAAGGTGGGTTTGCTTATGCTGCAAAATTTTCTAAATATGATATAATTACTAGTAATATCATTACAGTTAAGGGAACTGATGTTAGTAACATTGATTTTTCTAATAATGACGAAATGAAGGGGCATGGTGGTATTTATTATGCTGGTAACTCAGGATATGCAACTATTACTAATAACAAAATAATATCTTACTATAAAAAGGGAGGGGATTATGCTATAAAGTCAATATCAAGTTTAGATGGTGCAACATACACTATTATTGATAATTATTTATATTCTAATAATGGATTAAAAATTGGAAATAGTGCTTTATCAATGGACAAAGTAGGAAATTATTTAAATAATGGTCCTCAAAGTGTTATAATATCTATTAATAATTTTAAAGGTTTTTATGGTAAATTTACTAAATTAACTGCTATTTTAAAGGATTCTCAGGGTAAAGCTATTTCTGGTAAGATTATTAAGTTTTATGTTAATAATAAATTTATTGGTCAAGCTATTACTAATGGTGTTGGTCTAGCTACCTTTAATTATAAAGTTATGGGTGCTGGTAACTTAACTGTTGGTGCAACTTTTGAAGGAGATAATTCTTATGTTAATTCAAGTAAAATTAGTAAATTGACTGTTCCAAATTATAGTGTTCTAAAAATTAAGAATACTAAATCTGTTAAAAAAAGAATAGTTACTTTTAAAACTAATTTAGCTAATCTTGGACCAAGCAAATCTAGTTTCAAAGTAACATATAAATTATCTAAGGGTTTTACTTATAAAAAACCTAAAGTTTCTGTAGGTAATGTTAAATTTAATAAGAAGACTCGTATTTTGACTTGGATTGTTAAGAACTTAAAGGTTCATAAAACTAAGTCTGCAACATTAACTATGAAATTAAAAGCTAAAAAAGGTAAATATACTTTAAAACCTATTGTTAAAAATGATAATTCTTTAAAAGTGTCTTCTAATAATCTTTTAAAGAGCTTTAGTGTAAAATAAACAAATAAAGTAAAAAACACAAAATAAAAGGCATAAAATAAAAAACATAAAGTAAAAAACATAAAGTAAAAGCATAAAGTAAAAGGCATAGAATAAAAGGTATAGAATAAAAAGCATAAATTAGAAAGATGTTTATTTTAAAAGGATATCCAAGAATCTGTTAGAAAATGGAAGAAACAAAAAATTCTTAGTATAAGTTAAAAATAGAAGGTTTTTTATGAAAAATTTTTTGATAAATGAAATTAAAGGATATGTGGCAGAAAAAGGGAAAAATTATTTTGATTTTTTAGATGGAAATGCTTTTAGAGAACCTATAATAGGTTTTGCATCTGTAAAAGATCCAATGTTTTATAGCTTTAAAGAGATAATAAAAGAATCTCATTTAACTCCCACTGAAGCTTATGAATTATTTTTTGATGGAAAAACCATTGATAATGGTACAGTGATCTCTATAGTTTTGCCTTTAAGTTATGAGATCATAGAAAGTAATAAAGAAATAAAAATGCCTTCTAAAAAATGGATTTTAATGGGATGTTTTGCAAAAGATTTCATTTCTGACCTTTCTAACTATATTGTTCATATTTTAAAAGAAAAAGGATATAATGTTGTTGATCCTTCTAGTCAAGAATTTTTTAAGATTGTCATTGATGATAATGCTTATTCAAATTGGTCTCAAAAACATATTGCTTATACATGTGGATTAGGAACATTCTGTTTAAATGGGGGGTTTATCACTGAAAAAGGAAGAGCCGTTCTACTTTTATCATTTGTCACAAATTTAGTAGTTGAATCAGACATAATACCTTATGAAAATCGTACAGCTAACTGTTTACATTTTCATGATGAAAAATGTGAAGATTGCATTAAAAGATGTCCAGTAAATGCTCTTTCTGAAGATGGTATTGATAAGTTAAAATGTTTTGATATGTCTTATGGCAAAAAAGCAAAAAAACATGTGAAATCTCTTGGAATTGAAACAGAAAAGGCTTATGGGTGTGGTCTTTGTTTAGTGGGGGGTCCATGTGAAAGTGAAAATCCTGTAAAGCAATAATAAAATCATAAGCTAACAATTAAGCTATCTATAAAGAATATAGTTTTTATAAAATAGAATAATCTATTAGATTTCAGTAATTAGTTCTGCTAGTTGTTCTAAGTTTCTTACTTCAAATAGCTCAGCACCAACGTCTTCATAGTATGAAACACAGCTGTCTGCAACATTCCATTTCTTTTTTTCTTCAGGGTTTAATATTAAGACTCTTTTTGATTTTTTAACCATATTTTCGATTATTTCTGCACTTTTTGGAATTTTTCCCTCTTTAGGACCTTTCCAATCCCTACAATCACTTAGAATAAGAACATATGACTTACTATTTAGATTAGCTTTTTTTTCAAATTCAGTAAAAGCTGTAAACATATTGGATTTACCTTGAATCATGGAGTTTTCATGTCTTATTCTCATAACTTTTATAAATGCATCTTTTAAATCATTTTCAAATAATGCAGGAGTTATTTCAACAGTTTTATTGTCAAATTCATATGCTTCAGCTTTAGTAAATGAGTTTTGGGCAGTATAAACCATACAAAAAAACCACATACTTATCCAATCACAGGATACACTTATATCACTTAAAAAATAATGGTTATGTTTTTTGATCTTTGGTTTACTTTTCATAAGCTCTAATAAAGTTCCACCATGTTTCATATTCTTTCTAATACTTCTTCTTATATCAGGCTTTTGTTTTTTAGCAATTTTATTCTGTCTAGATCTTTTAGTAGCTATTTTTTCACCTAATTTTTGACAAAGATCAACTAAGTCTACTTGAAGCATATTTAAGGTTGTAATGTCATTTTTTAAAAGCTCAGAATTCCCTTCTCTATCTCCATTGTTATTTATATCAGCTAGACTATTTTGAATGTAATTTATTCTGTAGCTTTCTCCATCTTTTCCAGAATCATATCTAGAAACTCTTTTACTACTTACAGAAACATCGTATGTTTTAAAGGGGGATTTTTTTCCAGCTGTTGAAAATTCCTTTTTTCCTTCATCTTTATTTTCTTCTTCAATAAAGAATTTTTCATAAACTGTATCAAATTTTTTTCTGTATCTTTGATCTTTTAAGTAAATAGCTGCTAATGCTTCTTGTAAGTTTCCATTGTTCTTATTTATTAATGGAGCAGCTTTACAAGCTAATTCAGTACTTCGAATACTAGCAGGAATTTCATTTTCCCTAAGTTTTGCTGAAAATTTAACTATATCTTTTATCATAATTTCTATTTTGTTTTAATATTTCTTTGTATTAATTTATTTCTTATTATTTTTGTTTATTTTATATTTTATTTTATTATCTATTTTATTATCTTATTATTTTATATCATTATTTTATATTATTGTTTTATTTTATTATCTATTTTATTATCTTATTATTTTATATTATTATTTTATTTTTATGTTTTTCCTGACCTTTTTAGCATCTTCTTCACTTTTTATTGCTACATTCAGTGTTTTATCGAAGGATTCTTCATCTAACTCTTTTTTTTCAAGAATCATAAGGCTTCTAATCCAATCTATTGTGGCTCTTATTGAAGGGTTTTTACTAAGTTTAAGCTTTCTTATTCGTTGTGTTGTTTTCACAACACTTTTGATTAGTTTTTCAGAAGATTCGGGAACATGAGATTTTACAATTTCAACTTCTCTTTCAAAATCAGGATAATCAATATATAAATATAAACATCTATCTTTTGTTTCATCAAGTAGCTGTCTTTGGGAGTTTGATGTCATTATGACAAGTAAATCATTATTTAAATCAAATGTTCCTAAATCATTAACAGTTATTTGTTTTTCTCCTAATGCTTGAAGTAAAAAACTTTCTACTTCTTCATCAGCTTTATCAATTTCATCAATTAATATTACAGAAGATTTTTTGTTCATAAATGCAGATAAAAGTGGTCTTTTTATGAAAAATTCTTCTTTAAAAACATCCTCTTGGCTTTTATTTAACTTTGATATTTCAAGGCTTAGAAGTTGTTTTTGATAATTCCATTCTCCAACAATTTGTTCAAAAGTTATTCCTTCATAACACTGTATTCTAAAGAAATCTCTTTCAAATGTATTTGCAATAGATTTAGCAAGCTGTGTTTTTCCTGTTCCAGGAGGTCCTTCAACTAAAATAGGTTTTTTAAGTGTAATAGCAAGAAATGTTACAGTAGATATATTTTCATTAGGAATATAATTATTTTCAGATAATTTTTCTTCAACACTATTTAGATCTAATTTTTTTGCCATTAGTTATCCCCAATTTATCTTCAAAGAAATACTCACTTTTTGTCAATATATTAGATTTATTAATTATATTAAACTTTATTAATATTTTATTATATTTTTATTATGTTTGTTATATTTTTATATTTATACAAATTTTTAGGCATACCAAAATATTTTTATAGTATAAACATCTACTTTTATTATATCATATTATTGATTTCATTTTTTCCATGTTCTTATTAATAATAAACATTTATTTATTAATGTTTTTTGATTGATAATTAATATTATTTTAATTAGGGGGTGGCTTTTATGTAGCTTTATTAGCTGTCAATAACTAGATTTGTTTGTTTGATTTTATAATAATTTATCTTATAATGGCTTATCTTATAATGTTTTATGTTATAATGGTTTATGTTATAATGGTTTATGTTATGATGATTTATGTTATGATGGCTTATGCTATGGTAGATTAATTTTATTATTATGTTTATGAAATTTGTATAAGAATTATATTTTATTTTTTAAATTAATTATTCGAAAATAAATCAAATATATAAAAATAATTGGTAAGAAAACGGAGCGAAAATGATTAATAAACAATTAAAGATAAAAAAAGATTATAATCTTTTTAAACATCAAAAAAGAGGTTTAATGATTTTATTATCTCTTTTTATATTTAGTATTACTATTAGTGGTGTTTCAGCACAAGATGCTGAAATTATTTCTAATGGGGAAAATATTACAATTCCTAATGAAGAATTATTAATTGAAGAAGTTAACACTATTTATATAAATGATACTGGTGGTAATGATGATTGGGATGGTTCTTCTTGGGATAAGGCTAAAAAGAGTATTAGGAATGCAACAGATTCTGCAGGTGATAATTGGAATATTATAATTGCAAATGGAATTTATAAAGGAGAAAATAACACAAATATATTAATTAATAAAAATTTGACTATCTTTGGTGAAAGTCAGGAAAATACAATAATTGATGCTGAAAACTTAAATCAATTATTCAACATAGCAAATGGGGTTAATGTAAATATACATAACTTAACCTTAAAAAATGGTAATTCAAATAATAATGGTGGAGCTATTTATAATCAAGGTAATTTAACCATTGTTGATTCTATTTTCATTAATAATGTTGCTTCTTATGATGGTGGAGCTATTTATAATCAGGGAAATTTAATTATAACTGGTTCTAATTTTGTTAGTAATTATGCTGGTGATGAAGGTGGGGCTATTTATAATAATAATGGTTCTATGGTTATAAATAATTCTAATTTCATTGAAAATAATGCTTTTGATTATATTGGTGGTGCTATCTATTCATATAAAGGTTATTTGAATTTGACTGACTCTAATTTTGTAAATAATACTGCTATGCTTGGTGGTGCTATTCTTAATAATGCGGGTATTGTTAATATTAGGAATTCTACTTTTAAAGGTAATAGGGCAACTACTATTGGTGGTGGAGCAATACGCTCAACTTATGGTAATCTAACTGTTGATAATTCTATTTTTGTAAATAACACAGCAGATAATGGTACAGGAACAATACAAATTTATGGTGGTAATTTAACTGTCATAGATTCTAATTTTACAAATAACACTGCTATTAATGGAGGGGCAATTTATATTAATAATAAAGGTAATGTTTCTGTGAAATCTTCTAATTTCATTAACAATACTGTGAAATCTGGTGGTGCTATTTATAATGAAAATGTCTTAATTTTAGATAATTGTAGATTCTCTGATAACGTTGTAAATTGGGATGGTGGTGCTGTTTATAATCAAGGCAATTTAACTGTGATTGATTCTATTTTTACTACTAATTTTGCTTCTTATGATGGTGGTGCTATTTATAATAATGGTACACTAAATATTAGTGGTTCTGATTTTATTAATAATTATGTTGGTGATGAAGGTGGTGCTATTTATAATAATAAAGGTTATATGAATATAAATAATTCTAATTTCATTGGTAATAATGCTTCTGATTATATTGGTGGTGCTATTTATCTGAATAATGGTTATTTAGATTTAAATAATTCTAATTTTGTAAATAATACTGCTATGCTTGGTGGTGCTATTCTTAATAATGCAGGTATCGTTAATATTAGGAATTCTACTTTTAAAGGTAATAGGGCAACTACTATTGGTGGTGGAGCAATTCGTTCATCTTATGGTAATCTAACTGTTGATAATTCTATCTTTATAAATAACACAGCAGATAATGGTACAGGAACAATACAAATTTATGGTGGTAATTTAACTATCATAGGGTCTAATTTCATTAATAATACTGCTATTAATGGTGGAGCGATTTATATAAACAATAAAGGTAGTGCATTTGTTACTAGTTCTAATTTTACAAGTAATATTGCAACAAGTACTGGTGGTGCAATCAACAATTATGGTTATTTAACCATTGCTAATTCTAATTTCAATAATAATATTGGAAATAATAGTGGTGGAGCTATCTATAATAAAGCTAATTTGACTGTATCTACTTCAAAATTTATTGATAATGCTGTCAGCTTTGAATTTGGTGGTGGAGCTATATATAGTAATGGAACTAATCTTTTTATCTTAAATAATTACTTATTTAATAACTCTGGTTCTGCTATAGCTAATTATGGTCTAGCTGATGGATTATCTAATGTTGTAACTAATATTTCATTTAATAATATTTCTTACAGTAAGAATGGTATTTATAATAAAGGTATTGGTTTAATTATTAGTGATAACTATATATCTAATATTGAATTTGTAGGTATTTTTATTGTTGGAGATAATGTTAATATAACTAATAATATTGTTATCCAAACTGTGGGAAGTATTGCTGTTCAAAATGCTAGTAATATTATTATAGATAATAATATTTTAACTAATTATTCTGTAAGTGGTATAGCTACAAGTATTGGTGAGAATATAACTATAATTAACAATATAATTAGCAATGGTTTAGTGGGTATTGGTAATTATTGTAATAATACTCTAATTAAGAATAACAATGTTAGTAATAGTTTTTATGGTCTTTTTATTGCAGGTCATTTTGTAAATATTACTAATAATGTTGTTAAAAATAATAATATTGGAATTTTTGTTGGATATGAAGATGAGATGACTCCTGAAGAAATTGCAAGTTATGGGGGTAATTATACAATAATAGCTAATAATGAAGTTATTGGAAATAGTGTTGGTATTGAAAACCTAGCTACTATTACAAATATCACTGGAAATATAGTTAATAACAATGGAAAAGGAATTATCAACCGTGCTAATGGATCTAATGTTAAAATAACAGAAAATATTCTAAAAAACAATAATGAATCTGCTATCTATAATTATGGAAACGATGTTACTTTAAAAGGTTCTTTAATATCAGATAATAATGTAGGAATTACTAACAAAGGTGAAAATGTAGAAATATCCTATAATATTATTTCAAATGGAAAATATGCTATTAAAAACTATGGTACAAATGTAAGAATAAAATACAATAATATCTCAAACTCAAGTAAAATAGCTATATATAACACTGGATCTTCCTCTAATATAGATAGAAACAACCTAAGTACTAATACAAATGGGATTTATAATAAAGGAGATAATTCTAAAATAAAATACAACAGAATATCAGGTGGAACTAATGCAATTATAAATAAAGCTAATTCAAGTACTATTTATAATAATTCTATAAAATTATTGAAAAATCATGGAATCTATAGCTATGGATCAGTAAATAAAGTCTCAAAAAATACAATTAACTCTGTTAAAAAAGGAATATGCGTAAAAGGCAACAATAACACAATATATTCTAATAATATCAAGTATTCAACAATTTATTCTGTATATATTGATGGTGAAAGAAATAAAATCTATAAAAACACTGGAAATAATAAAAATAAAGGTTATGGGGTTTATATGAATAAAGCTTCTAAATCTAATATTATTTATGGAAATAGGTTTAATGGCTTTTATTATGGTGTTTTAGACTCAGGAAAACAAAATATAATCCAATCTAATCATTTGACATATAATAAAGCAGGAATTTATCTTTCATCAACAGCTAAATATTCTAAAGTAAATAAGAATAATGTCTATAAAAACACTAATTATGGTGTTTACAACAAAGCTACTAAAACAATAATTTACAAAAATAAAATTTCCAGCAACAAAAAATATGGATTAATCACTGTAAAATCAGCAAATTTGAATAAAAATTCAATAAAAAAGAATAAAATCAATTTAAGACATATATAGAATATTAATTTAATTTTTTTATTATATATTTTTTATTTTTAATTTTTTATTTTTAATATTCTATAGTTTTATTTTTAATATTCTATATTTTTTATTTAGTTTTGTATTCTTTAATTATAATATCATTCATTTTATACTTTTTATTCTTTCTTATTTTTGTAATATTTTTTATAATGTTATTTTCATTGTAAATTAACTTAATTTTTAATATAATTTTTTTTTAGATAAATTTATATAATTTATCATCGAAATTATATATAGTATAAGATTTTAAGTTAATATTTTAAGATAAATTATATTTATAAGAATATTAGCTATTTATAAGGATATTAATTATTTATAATATTGACTATTTTTAGCTAATATTGTATTTTGGCTAATATTATATTTTAGCTAATATTATATTTTATTTAATATTATTATATTGTTAAAATAGGATTTTTATTGTTGAATAGGCTTTTAAGGAGAGCTTTTCATGGTTTTGGAGGTATGACTATTTTAGGCATTTCCAGAAAAATTATTTCAAATAAGTATAATATAATAGTCTTAGTTTTACTCATAGTTTTTTTTATGGGTGTATGTGTGAGTGAAACTAGTGCAGCTGATTCTAACACTAATTCAGCAGTTAAACCAAATAAAGTAAGTCAATCGCAGGTTTTATCTGCTAGTAAAAATCTCAAAACTTATATTGAAAAGAATAAAAAGCTACCAAATTATATTGCAATTGGAAATTATAAATATTCTATGGAGGAATATATGTCTATTTCTTCAGCCACAATTGTTTATAAAAATAAGAAATCAAAATCAAATATTGTGGTTAAATATGGTGTTAAAAGTCCAAAAAGTCCAACTGGAAATTCTATTTCTGGAAAACTCACGAAAAAGCAATATTCTACCTATGCATCGAATGTAAACAAATATATTAATAAATATAATGTAGCACCTAACTATGCTAGCACTAGATTAGGAAAAATTAAATTTCAAACATTTATCTATGGTAATAGTAAGATATTAGCTTGGTCTAAAGATAATAAAGGTGTTTTACCAAAAACTTTAACTTTAAAGGTATCTAAAACTCATTCTATGAATAGATATGTTCCTAAATTCCCAAAAAACACTATAAATCCAGTAACTCCAAATAATAAAACTTCTACTCAAAAAACCTTATCTATAAATCAAGTTTTAAAAGCATCTAAACAAGTTAAGAGTTATGTTGAGATGAATAACTCTCTTCCATCTTCTATTTTAATTGATGGGAAACAGTATTCTATGTCTGAATTTTTATACTTATTATCTTCTGCAATCGTAAATATTAATAAGGGAAATAAGGGAGATATTACTCCTATCTCAGTTAAAGCACCTAGCTATCCAAATGGAAATTTTACTTCTGGTAATTTGCAAAAAGTAGAGTTTGTAACATTAGCTACTAATGTTTTAAACTTTATAAATACAAATAAACAAGCTCCAAATTATGCTAATTCTAAGCTTGGAACTATAAAATTCCAATCTTTAGTATATGAATTTTCAGGAATATTAGATTTTGTTGATTCTAATGGTAGTCTACCTAATAATTTAACTATTAATATTACTACAAATCCTTTAATAGGAGGAATTAATTCATCTAATAAGACAAATAATTCATCAAATAATACAAATGGTCCTTATGATCCTGTTGGTGATGGATTTATTATTATTAATAGCTCTAATTATATTTGTGGTCCATTATTGGTTAAATATAATGATAAATATTTAATTAGTACTGGAAAATGTAGTTGTGGAGTAGCAGGAGATTATCATTATCATAATTCAACCTTTAAAAATTATTGTCCATTCTGTAAAAAAGATGGTTGTATGATTTATGAAGAAGGTCCTACTTGTCCTGAAGGAATGTGGGTTTGTACTATATGTGATGCAGATTTTTGTCTAGTATCTGGTAAAGAACATATTAATGGCTCTACTAAATATTTAACAAAAACAGAATATAATGCAAGTCAATATACATATGGTATTAAACAATCAATAGACAATAATTCAATAAATATTGAAGATATTATTACTAATGACACTAATGGTTCTAATTCAAGTAATAATAGTACTAATAATAGTACTAATAATATATCTGGTTTAAATTCTGAAAATAATATTTCTATTAATAAACTTAGTTATGATTATGGAAATAAAATTGATTCTAGTAATGAGAATGTAAATAATGAATCTTTAAACAATATTAGTGATGTTAATCAATTAATCTCTAGAGAAGAAGATCTTATTTTGTTTAATGAGTTTAATCTTGGTATGTAAATTGTAATTATAGATAAAGTTAGTGTATTTTTATTTTTAACACTTTTTCTAGTTTTTTATATTTCTTTTTTAATGGCATCAATCAAGAATTATTATATATTTTAAATATTAGACAATTTTTATAATTTACTATTATAAAAAATTAGCATATAGATAAAAAATTAATTATATTGATAAATTAATAAATAGATATCTTTAATTATTTTTATTATTTTTATTATTTATTAAATTTTAAATATAATCATATATAGTGGAGAAATCATGAAAGTTATAGCTATTAATGGAAGTCCTCGAAAGAATTGGAATACCGGAACTTTGATAAATAAAGTTCTTGAAGGTGCAAAATCAGAAAATGCAGAAATTGAATTGATAAATCTTTATAATTTAGAATATAAAGGATGTATAAGTTGTTTTCATTGTAAAAGAAAGGATAAAAGACATGGTGTATGCGCTGTGGATGATGATTTAAGTCCGATTCTTGAGAAATTGAAGGAAGCTGATGCTATTATTTTTGCATCTCCTATTTATTTTGCTAATGTTAGCTCAGGAATGAGTGGGTTTTTAGAACGTTTTTTATTTTCTAATATGATTTATAGTAATGAAATACCTACAGTTTTCCCGAAAAAAATACCTTCTGCTTTTATTTATACTATGAATATAACAGAAAAGCAAATGAAAGAATTTGGTCTGAAAGAAAATTTAAAATTATTCCAATATTATATTTATAGAATATTAGGGGAGAAATCAAAATTACTATATGCATACAATACTTATCAATTTTCTGATTATGATAAATATGAATCTTCTATGTTTTCAGAGGAAGAAAAAGCCAAAAACAAAGAAGAACAATTTCCAATCGATTGCAAGAAAGCTTTTGAGATTGGTGTAAATATTGCTAAATCAGTTATGAAAAAACATTAAAACAAGAATGGAATTTGGATAATGTAAAAGTAAATAAATTTAAAATGATATGGATAAAGGTATGGAAGAAATTTACAATGATATAAATAAGGTTATTGAGGATATTTTGGATAAAAAACAATTTTGAATGTAATAGTAGACTAGCTTTTTTGCAATATAATATTAGAAGTACTGATAAAAAAACTTCAACATTACAGATGTTTTTATCTTAGAAAATAATAAATTGAAAAAATCTCATCCCTATGGATGTGAACCAGTATATTTGATATTAGCTAAACAATCGATTTTATGGATATTTTTAAAAAAGATTTTTATTAAAATCAATAAATTGATTTGGATGAATTTTAAATCTTTAATTTTTTGATTAGGGTGTTTAAAGTTTTTTCACAATTTTTAGTTTTTTTTTTTGGCTATTGATTCTTTGTTCATATAGTTTTATTTATTTGTGTTTTTAATTTCTATTAATTTTATTTATTTTGAATTATAAAGTAAATAGTATTGTTTTTACTATTAGTATTTTCAAATAATATTAATATTTTTTTTATTATTTGATATTATTATTTCTATAGTAATTTATTGTAATTAATTTTCTTAAATAATAGAATAAAAAGGAAAAAAATAAAAAAAGAAAAAGAAAAAGAAAAAGAAAAGGAAAAAGAAAAGGAAAAGGAAAAGGAAAAAGAAAAGGGAAAAAAGGAAAAAAAGAAGGAAAATGCAGAAATAAAAGGAAAAAATAAAAGTAAGGACAAAACAACTAATTTATCCTTATAAATTTTTAAACATTATTTTTTCCTTATTATTAGTCCTAAGCTACTTAATAACAATAATACTAATGTAAATATTGGTATTCCTGTTTTTTTCATAGCTGAATTCGCAGTTGGATTGTTAATTGTTTTATTATTGTCATCTGGTTCTGGTGTTGGAGTAGGGGTTGATTTTTCTGTTACTATGACATAATCAGAATCTGTTGTATTGTTAAAATTTTCACCAGTGGTTGTTATGTTCAATGTGTAATTATCTGCTTTTGTGAATTTACCTGTAAATGTCATAGTTGCTTCTTCACCAGGTTCTAAATTACCAATATGCCATTTATTTGTATTTGGGTCGTAGTAACCATGGGATACAATAACGGTGTTTCCATTTAATCTAAATTCATTAGGTAGATGGAGATTTACTACAATTTCATATGCAGTATACAGGCCATTATTAATAATATTAATAATTCCTTTAGCGGTCTCATTAACTTTATATTTATTTTTATCTAGGTTAATTGTTCCATTAACAGTAGTTTCATTTGTTATTAGTAGTTGACCAGTGTTTATATTTATTCCTGCATCATTATGGCCATTATAATCTCCAGTTACAGTAACTATACCAGTTCCATGGTTAATTAAATAATTTACACTGACATATCCTTCATTCACTGTTTGATTACCTATAAATGTTCCATTAACATAAAATGATATATTTTGACCGGTAATATTATTACCCATATCATCAGTTAAAGTAGCGTATAATATTAAATAAGTGTTATTATTAACTATTAGTGTAGAATTATTTATGTATGTAAGATTAAGAACACTCATATTTCCATTATTATAGATTGCACTACCTAATCCTGTAGCAATGTTATCTTTCATGATATTTTGGGAAACTAACATAAATCTATTATTAAAGATTCCTCCACCATTATTTGCTGTATTATTAGTAAAAATAGAGTTATTTATGTTCATTTCATAGTTATTATAAATAGCTCCACCATTATTCGCTGTGTTGTTAGTAAAATTACAGTTTTCCATATAGTTTATAGAATATGAATTGATGGCTCCTCCATTTGTATTGGCTTTGTTATTTTGAAATGTTGAATTTATTATTTTAATATTGTTATTGAAAAAGTCTTCTATAGCTCCTGCATTGCTTGTTGCTGTGTTGTTGATAAAATTTGAGTTAGTTATTGTAAAATTATTTTTACCATTAATATTACAAGCTCCACCAAAATTTGCACTATTGTTGATAAAATTAGAATTAGTTATATTAGATCCTTCGAATGATCCATATCTATCTTGAGTGTATATAGCTCCTCCTTGACTTGTTGCTGTATTATTAATGAAATTAGAATTATTAATATTAAATAGGGTCCTGTTTCAGAATCTATAGCTCCTCCAAGATTGTTTGCTTTATTGATAGTAAAGTTAGAATTATTTATATTTAGGGTATTGTTGTCATAACTGTAAATTGCACCACCAGAGTTAGCTGTGTTGTTGATAAAATTAGAATTAATAATATTTAGCGTACCATTACTATATATTGCACCACCAGATCCTGTAACATTATTTTTAGTGAATATGGTATTTTCTAAGGTTAATGTTCCATTGTTTAGTATTGAACCTCCAAAGCTACTAGTTCCGTTCAGTAGTGTAATATTTATCAATATTAATGAATTTCCTGATGTTATGTTAAATATTCTCCCAAATTTTTGTGCATCTATTATTGTATTTTGAGGATTTTTCCCAATTATAGTTAAATTTTTGTTTATTATTATATTAGTCACATTTTCGGTGTATATTCCTTCTTCAAGATTTATAATATCTCCATTTCCTGCATCAGTAACGGTTCTATTTAAACCTCCAGAAGTTGTATTGGTTATGTTATGTTCTGCTGCATTAATAGCAGATAAAGATATAAATACTAATAAAAAGATTATAATTAACGTAATTGATTTTGGTATTATTTTCATTTTATTTTCACCTCCTACTCATCATAAAAAGTTTAGAGTTATTATTATATTTAGGAATAATGTTATAAATTAATTACTATTTAATATGAAATTATTAATATATTCTAAGAATTATAAAAATAATAAAATCAGTTATAAATAATCCTCTATAATGTTGTTGGTTCTAATTTCACAAATAATACAGCTAATAATTATGTTGTTGGTGTTATCTACAATTCTGGCTGTTTATTAGTTTCTGGTAATTTGATGTCTAATAATATTACTACTGTTTTAGGTAATAATAATAGTTTTATTAGCTAGGATTAATTATTAGGAAAAAAATAATTTAAACAATTTTTAAAAGGACAAATATTATTTTAATAAAGTATATTTGTTTAAATAATATTTATCACTCTTATAAAGAAAATTTTTAGTACTATATTAATTTTAAGTAAATAGTTTCTGATATTACTGATTTTTAGAAATAAACCTTTTTTTTCTTCATTTAATCTTTTTAGGAATGTTTATAAACTATTAACTCTATATATAGCAATAATATATAAGCATATTATAAATTTATAATATTATTTAATTAAATAATAAATAATATATATATATAATAAATATAATTTTTTAATGTAAATTTAATCAATGAGGTAATTTTATCAATGAGGTAATTTTAATAAAATTATCTTGATTATTTTTCAAAATTTTATTTTAATCAATGGGGTGGAAAAATTAGATTAAATAAAACAATCATGATTATTGCTTTATTGAGTGTGTTTTTTATTAGTTTGAGTGCAAGTTTTGCAGCGGATACTAATACAAGCACTACTAATGAAGGCAATGATCAAAATAATATTATTACTTATTATGATAATATTAATACTAATGTTAATAGTACTGATGAAAATACTAATGTAAAATCTAACACTGATTCTAAATCAAATAATACTATTAATAATATTAGTAATAGTAATACTATTAATAGTAATAATACTATTAATAATGTCAATACTAATAGTGCTAATACAAAGACTAATACAACTGTTAAAGCTGCTGGTGAACTTACTAAATTAAGTCAAAGTCAAATTTTACAGGTTTCTAAAACTATTAATAATTATATAAGTAAATATAATAAACTACCTAATTATATTACTATTTCTGATGTTAAGTTTTCGATGCCAGAGTATATTTACTTACTTGGAATGACTATTTATTATAAATATAATAAAAAAACAACTCAAGTATCTATAAAATATAATATAAAAAATCCAAGTAGTCCTACTGGAGCTACAATTAAAGGTAGTTTAACAAAAGCTCAATATTATGTTTATGCTAAAAATATAGTTAAATATATTAAAAAGTATAATAAAGCTCCAAATTATGTTAATACAAAGCTTGGTAAGATTCAATATCAAACAGCAATATTCATGCTTAATAAAATAGCTTACTATAGTGCAACACATAGTGGAAGTTTGGCATCAACAGTTAGTTTAAGTGTTTCTAAATCAAATACTTTGAATAAGAATTTACCAAAGTATGAAAGAACTCAAACTAATAAAACATTAGTTGTTAGTGGCTCTAAACAAACAACTATTTCTCAAAGTCTTATATGGTCTGCATCTACAAGTATTAAAAATTATGTTAATTCAAATGGAAAATTACCGAATTATGTTACAATTTCTGGATATAAATATTCAATGCCAGAGTTTTTATATTTATTATCAAAAGCTATAAACACAAGATTATCAGGATCAACTAGTGCTATAGCTATTAAATATGGTGTTAAAAATCCATCATCTCCTAGTGGAGCTACTATCAGTAAAACTTTTACAAAATCTCAATATAATGATATGGCGAAAAGATTTGTAAAATATATAAATACATATAATAAAGCTCCTAACTGTTTAAGTTCAAGTTATGGTGTTGGTAATATACAATATCAAACTGCTTTATATGGTTTATCCTGTGTAGGAAGCTATATTGGTGTTAATAAAGCGATTCCAACCACTTTAACTATAAAAGTAGCTAGTTCTCATTCAATGAATAAATATTTACCAGTTTATACTAGTTCAAGTAATTCTAATAATAGCACTAATAATACTAATTCTAATGGTAATAATAGTACTAATGGTTTATCTACTAAAATTTTAGGATCTAATAATAAAGGAACTGTTGAATTAATCGGTGCATTTGGTAATACTTCTTCAAAGGTAAAAATAGCTTATGTTATTGGTTTACACCCTCTTGAATCTGCTGTACATAATGCATTGTATAATGCAATAATTTCAAAAAGTAATTTGAAGTATTGTTATTATATTTATAGAATAAATGTTACAAAAGACCCAAATAATTATAGTGAAGGTAGAATGAATGGACAGCTACTTGCAGAGGAATTTGTGCTTCCTCACATTATAAGCAATAATTATAATTTAGTGATTGATGTTCATTCTAATCAAGGAACAACTGGTGGTTCATATGAGGAAACTAACTTTATTTTTGCTCCTTTGAATCATACTGCTTCAAAAATAATAGCTGATTCCATAATAAGTAAAATACCAGAACTCACTTATTATTATCCTCCTTCACAGACTAGTCCTCCATTTTTAACCAATCCTCTTGTACAAGCTGGAATACCTACTATATTATATGAAACTTATATGTATGAAAGTGCATCTGTTACTTCTGATTTAGTAAATAAATTAATATCTACTGTTGATTCTTATAATTTTGGAAGTTCTACTAATTCTTCTGGAACTATAAGTTTAAATAGTATAATCGATGCTGCATCAAGAGTTAAAGCTTATGTTGATATTAATGGAGTATTGCCAAATTATGTAACAATTGGTACTACTCAATATTCAATGTCAAGCTTTTTATATCTTTTATCTAAAGCTATTGTAAATATAAATAAAGGATTAACAAGTGGAATAAGTCCTATTACTGTTGCTTCTCCTTCAAATCCAAGTGGAGCTAAGGTTGCAGGAACAATTAATAAAGCAAATTACACAGATATTGCATTAAGAGTATCAAATTATATAGCAGCTAATGTACAAGCTCCAAATTATGCAAGTTCAACACTTGGAAATATACAGTTCCAATCTTTAGTATATGAACTTTCTAAAGTATTGAATTATTTAAATGCTAATGGAGTAATGCCAAACACTCTTACTATAAATACTTCTAATCCTAGTACTCTTAATGGTGGGTCTAGTTCTAGTGGTAATGATTCTTCTAGTGGTGGTAATTCTAGTACAAATAGTAGTTTAGCTATTTACTTAAAAGCTACAAAAAATTGTGAAGTAAATAATGCAAATATAAAGTCATTAGCTAGCCAATTAACAGCTGGATTGACAACAGATTTAGCTAAAGCAACAGCAATATTCAACTATGTGAGAGACAAAATTTCTTACTCATTTTACTATAATACAGCTAAAGGAGCTGTAGGAACCTTAAATGCAAAGTCTGGAAACTGTGTAGATCAAACTCACTTATTGATAGCTCTTTTAAGAGCAAGTGGAATAGCTTCTAGATATGTTAATGGTGAAGTTACATTTACTCAAAGTGGAAGATTAGGTCATGTATGGGCAGAAGTTTATATTGATGGGAAGTGGGTTATTGCAGATACAACCAGTTCAAGCAATAGTTTAGGTAAAGTTAACAATTGGAACACAAATAATCCTACTATACATGGTAGATATGCTGAGATAACTTTCTAATATTGAATTTAAAATTTTTATTGATTATTTAAAGTTAATCATCATATTTTTATACTAATTTTTCTATTTTATTTTTTCTTATTTTTTTCTTATTTTATTCTTATTTTTTTTCTTATTTTTTATCTTATTTTTTATCTTATTTTTCTTTTATCTTACTTATGTGCTGTTTTTATTACCTTTTTATATTATTTTTACTTTTTTTATTATTTTATCTTATTTTCATTTGTCGATATGAAGTATTTCATATGTATTTTGAATTGTGTTTGTATGAATGGTGGATACATTTTATTTGTTTTTAAATTTATCGATATGCATTATGCATTTATATTATCTATTCAATTTTTATGGCTTATAATACATATTTTATTCATTTTAATGCTTTTAAATTAATTTTATTATTTAAATAATTCTCTATTTAATTTTTTTAATTTTATTATTTTGATTATTTTCAAGTAATAAGATTTAAATATTTAATCTGATAAATATTATTTTTTATATAAACCGATATGTATATTTATTCATATAGCTTTACTATTTTAAAATTTATTAGGAAAATAAGAGACTTTGTGAATATTATTACATATCATATTGTAAATTTATTCATTTCTAATTAGATATTCTACTTGAATATTCTATTTGAATAAATTTATTATCTCGTTTGGGGGAGGAAGTGAATATGTGATGGAAAATAAAAATAGTAGAATATATTAAAATTAAAGGGAGAAATAAAATCTTTAAAATTTATTAAAAAGATTTTTAAAATCGTAAAAACGAGATTTAATTAAGGGGAAATATATAAAAATGAAAGCTAATAAAAAAAATATAATAATTATTTTAGTATTTTTATTTATAGCCATTTCTATGCCTTCAGCTTTTGCAGAAGATCCTAATACTTATGACCATTATGTTTCGGCTAATGCTCAAAGTGGGGGGAATGGATCAATAGATAACCCATTTAACAATATTCAAGAAGCAATAGATAAAGGAGGTTCTATTTTTGTAAAAAATGGAACTTATAGTGTTTATGATGATTCTGGTTATGAAATAACTAAATCGGTTAGGATTGTTGGAGAAGATAGAGATAGTGTAATAATAGATGCTGGAAATAATGGAAGAATTTTTTTAATAGATTCTGACATTGAAGTTACTTTTATAAATGTTACTTTTATAAATGGAAATAATGAGAATGATTATATCTATGATGGTGGAGGAGCTATTTATATAGGTGATGGAACTACTACTATTGATAATTGTTATTTCGCTAATAATAATGCTAAAGATGGATATTCTACTTATGGTGGTGCCATCTATCAAGGTGGAGGAAATCTAAATATTAGTAATAGCTATTTTAAAAACAATAATGCAGAATATGGTTCTGCTGTTGCTATTGATGGGTTTAGCTATTCGACTTTAAATATTACTAATTGTACGTTTGAATCTAATACTGCTTCTGAAGATGGAGGGGCAGTTTATTCTGGAAGTGGTAAAACCAATATTGAGGGTTCTACTTTCAAATTCAATAAAGCAAAAAATGGTGGAGCAATCTATTCTTATGGTTCAAGTGCACTTGTAAATATTAAAAATTCGAACTTTAATTCAAATAATGCTACTTCTACTGGAGGGGCTCTTGTAGTTCGAAATAGTAATGTAATTTTAAATAATAATACAATGGTTAATTGTAGTGCACCGACTGGTAATTATATCTATTATAATGCTGGTAAATTAGGATTTACTAATCTATCTTTTTTAAATAATATGACTGTTAATGTTACAAAAGGTGATAGTTTTGTATTAAATGCTACTGTTACTGATGATATGGGAAATCCAATTACTGGTGGAACTGTAAACTTTATAATTGGGGGAAATACTTATTCTACTTCTTTAAATGAAGGAATAGCTATTTACAATTATACATTTAACCAAACTGGTAATTATATAATTACAGGTTCATATTCTGGCTCAAACACAGTTGATTATGGGTCCAATATTTTTAATGGAACTGTTGTTGTTAATACTATAACTCCTTCTACTGTTATTTATGTTTCTAGTAGTAGAGGAAGTGATAGTACAGGTAATGGTTCTGAAGATAATCCTTATGCCACAATAACAAAAGCATTAACCCAAAATGCAGCACTTGGAGGCAATTATACAATAATTGTTGAAGAAGGATATTATTATGTTGAAGATTATACTGTAACTGCTAATTTTACTATTATTGGTGTCGGTAATGTAATTATTGATGGTAATAATAAAAGACAGTTCTTTTTTTCTGCATCTTCAGTTAAATATGCTAGATTTGAAGGTTTAACTTTTATTAATGGTAATGGTAATGCTGGTTCAATTAATACTGGCTCTGTAAGTGGTGGAAATGGAAATGCTGGTCGTTATTTAATAATTAATAATTGTAGTTTTATTAATAATAGCGGTTCATATGGTGCTGTAATTTATACAACTATGATAACTACAATTAATGGAACTTCATTTGTAAATAATACTGCTACTGGTTCTCAAGCTTATAGTGGAGTTATTAATGTTCAGGACAATAATTTAACCATAACTTATTGTAATTTCATTAACAATACTGCTACAAATAGTGCTGGTTTAAATGGAATTTATACAAAAAGTGGAATTAAAGCTATAGCTGATTATAATTTCTGGGGAAATAATAGTAAACCAGGAAATTTAACTGTATCTAGTGGAGTAAATATTACAAAATGGGTTATTTTATTAATTAATTCAAATTCCACAGGACAAACTGATCCTGGAGATAAAATTAATTTCACAATTGACTTTACTAAGTATACTGATGGAGTAAACAATTATACACTTTCAGAAATAATGCCATATATTACAATTAAAGCTAATGCTACTTTAGGTTCATTTGACCAAGATTCAATTACAATTAATACTAATGGGTCTATGATTTATACAGCTTCAACTGTCGGTTATGAATCAGTAAACTTTAATATTCCAAGTAATTTTAAAAAGTTTAATTTCACTGTAGGTTCTCAGTATTCTGGTATTGTTTATGTGTCTAAAACAGGTACTGACTCAAATATTGGTTCAAAAGATTCACCTGTTGCTTCTATTTCAAAAGCTATTGAAATTGCTACAGCTCAAGGAGGTTCTAATAAAATTGTTATTTTAAATGGAACTTATAATGAAGGTAATTTAGTTATTAATAATGATTTAGAGATTATAGCTAATGGAACTGTTGTAATTAATGGAAATGATATTAATGGAAATGGATATGAACAGATATTTGATATTGTTTCTGGAAATGTTTCATTTTATGGACTAACACTAAATGCTAACTCAACTAATGGTGCAATTGTTGTTAGAAGTGGAAAATTATCTATTACATATTCAACTATCAATAACAAGAAAGGTGGTTCAAATAATTTAGCTATTAATAATACTGGTAATTTAAATATAAGTTACTCTATCCTCAATAATACTATTATAAAAAACAATGGTGGAAATGTAACTGCTAATTATAATTGGTGGGGAACTAATACTAAGCCAACTTGTGTAAATGTTGATTATTGGGTGATAATGACTATTAATACTACTAAAGTTTATACTGGTGAAATTTTTTATATTACAGTTAAACTAAACACTGTCACTGATGGTACAACATATAATAATTTATCAAATCCTTTACCTGATAATTTTGTTGTTTTAAATGTTACTTCTGGTTCTGGATCATTTAATGGGACAAATGTCTTATTAATAAATGGTACTTCTTATATATCATTTACTGGTGGTGAAAATGCTGGTTTAATCCAAGCAAGAATTGATAATCAAACTTTTAATGTAATTGTTGAGCAAGCTGTTTATAAATGGTTTATTGGTGATAAAGGATATAGAACTTTACAGCAAGCTGTTGATGCAGCTAACTTTAATGATATTATTAAAGGTGTTGGTGGTTTATACATCCTTACTAGTGAAGTTGATGTTGGTCATAGATATATGCCAATTGAACCTTGGGAAATTAATAAAACTATTACTATAACTTCTTTAGATCCATCTAATCCTGTAATTATCTCTGGAAATTATCTTACAAGGTTGTTTAATATTGATAAAGGCTCTTCTTTAACCTTAATTAATCTTATCCTTGCTAATGGTAATGCTTCTACAAGCTATTATGCAGGTTATGGTGGAGCTATTCATGTTCAATTTGGTGGAAATCTAACCATTGATAAGTGTATTTTTGAAAATAATACTGCTGGTGAAGCTGGTGCTATCCAGTCATGGGGTCTTTTAATAATCAAAAATTCAATATTTAGAAACAATTCTGCTACTTCAACTTATGCTGGTGCTGTTCAAAATAGTGGTTATGGTAGCTTAATTATTGATAATTCAACATTTATTAATAATAGGGCTAATACTTATGCTGGTGCAATTTATGCAGATAGTAGTAATTATCCAGGAAGTAACACTACAATAACAAACAGTAAATTCATTGAAAATGATGCAAATCGTGGAGGTGCTATATTCTTAAATATTGCTCCTGCTTATATTATCAACTGTTCATTTATTGGAAATAAAGCTATTGATAAAGGTACTGGTTATATTGCTTCTGGTGGTGCTATTTATGATCATTCTGCAAATTTAGTTCTAAAAAATTCAGAATTTATTAATAATACTGCTGAAGCTAATGGAGGAGCTCTTGAACTAGCTAATACTTATACAACTATCTATTCTGGTGATAATGTCACAACTGAAATTGATTGGTTTGTAATCGATAATTGTACATTGATAAATAATACTGCTGGTGTTGATGGTGGTGCTATCTTTGCTGGTTATAATTCTGTACCTTATGGAAACATAACAAATTCTATATTTGAGAATAATAATGCACTAACTGGAAATGGTGGAGCTATTTCAAATTACTTTGGAATTTTGAATATAAAAAATACTAGATTCACTAATAATACTGCAGGTGAAAATGGTGGAGTTATATTTAACTATGGTCATTATAATTTCCCATCCGAATTCTGGGGAAATGTCACAATAGATAACTGTACTTTTTCAAAGAATTCTGCAAAAGCTGGTGGAGTAGTATATAATTATAATACATATTCTAAAGTAGATATTTCAAATTCTAAGCTTGAAAATAATACTGCAGTAAATGATGGTGGTGCTATTTCAAACTGCCTTGGAATTATGAATATAAATAACAGTTCATTCGTTTCTAATATTGCAGGAGAAAATGGTGGTGCTATATTTAACTATGGCTATTATGAGTTCCCTTCTGCATATTGGGGAATAATTGCAGTAAATAATTGTACATTTTCTAAAAACTCTGCAAAGCTTGGTGGAACAGTATACAACAGTAATAATTGTTCTAAATTAGATATAATTAATTCAAAATTTTCTAATGAACATGCAGATATTGGTGGAGCAATATATAACAATGGAACATTAAATATCAAAAACAATACAATGACTAACTGTTCTGCTAATATTAAAGGAAACTATATCTATAATAATGGATCAATAAACAATGTAATATTAACTTTCTTAGGAAACAACACTGTTAAAGTTTTAAATGGAACTACTGTAAAATTGAATGCTACTATTTGTGATGATATGGGTAATCCTATTACAGGTGGTCATGTTAGCTTTATAGTCGATGGAGTGACTTATTTAGTCCCAGTAAATGAAGGTTTAGCTAATTATACTATAATTTTAGATAATTTAGGATCTTATTCTCTATCTGGTAATTATAATACTACTGCTGGTAGAAATAATGTTTCTGTTAAAAATGCTGAAATAATAGTAGCTGAAAAAGAAGATCCAAAAAAGACTAAAATTAACATTATAAAAATTGATGGATTTGTTAATAACAAGGTTAAATTTTCGGCTGTTTTAACAGATGAAGATGGTAATCCACTTATTAATCAAGTTGTTCGTTTTTATCTTAATGGAGTTTTTATTGGTCAAAACAAGACTGATGCTAATGGATTAGCTGTTTATTACAGTGTTTTCAATAAAGCTATGAATTCAAATTGGTTTGCTTCATTTGATGGTGCTGAAGATTACAATTCCTCAAAAAGTAACACTAATACTATTAAAATTAATAAGAAAAAGACTATTTTAACTATGAGTTCTGTTAAAGGTAGTTTTAATAATTACATAACTTTAAAAGCTGTTTTAAAAGATAGTACTGGTAAAGCATTATCTGGAAAATTAGTGAGCTTTTATGTTAACAATGTTAAAGTTAAAACTGTTAGAACAAATTCTAAAGGTCTGGCAACTTATAAATATTTAGCTAATAAATTTGTTGGAACAAAAAAGATTAAAGCTGTATTTAATTCTGATAATATTTATAATAGTTTTGTTTCAAACAAGAATATTAAGGTTTCTAAGTCTAAATCCTTACTTTCTAAACCTAAGTTTTTAGGTAAGTTTGAAAAGAGAGGAAAAATTGCTATTAAGCTTATTAATCTTAAAGCTAAAAAATACATTTCTAAAGGCTATATTAAGTTTTATATCAAAAATAAATATGTTGGTAAAGCAAAGACTAATAGTAAAGGTATAGCTATACTAAACCTTAAGGAGATTAATTTTAAGGGGAAAACTAGTGTTATAGGAAAATTTGTTGGAAATAAGTATTATTATTCCAGTAAAAGCTTAAGAAAAGTTAATATAAAATAGATAGATGTTTTTTAGATTAATTCTAAATTTTCATTTATCTTTTTTTTCATTTATTTTTTTATTTTTTTAAATTCTTTAATCTACTTATTTTTTTATTTATTTTATCTAATTTTATTTTTAGTTTAATTTTTTTGTATAAAGAAATAAATATTTGTTTTAATAAATATTAATTCATGAATAATAGAAGTTATTATATTTTAATAATTGGGTTATTAATGTTATCCATAATAGCTTTTATATTAGATGGTTATGGATTTCAGCTGGGAGATACAATAGCAATTTCATCATCATTATTAGCTTTTATGGGTTTAATTTATACAAATTATAAAAATGATTTAATGGTAAGAAAACAGGTTGAAAAAGCTGATGAGAGGTTACAAATTCAATTAAAAACAGAGGTTGATAATTTAACTGTTGAACTTTCTAATCAAGATGAAAGATTAAAAAAAGAGCTTAATGAGCAAAAAGAAGTTATTAGGGAACAATTAAGATATAGTGAAAAAAATTTAAAGCTTGAGCTAAGGTATAAAGATAAAGAAAGAGTTTTATTAGATTTATTTGATCTTTTGTTTAAAAATAAGGATTCTTTAGAGGATATTGAATCTGATTCTCTTATTAAATCTACAGATAGTGTTATTGAAAGTAGAAAAAATATTTATTACAGTTTTGAAATAACTCGTCATAATATTCATGATTTTTATTATATGCCTAAAAATATTCGACATTTGATTGAGGATTATTGTAATATTATTAATAATGTTAAAAATCAAAGTTCAAATAACCCTGATTTTAGTAAGGATAAATCTATTATTTTAAATTCACAGTTACTTAACCACTTAAATAATATTTATAGTTCTGTTGAAGAAGAGTTAAATATAAAAATGGATAGATTTGAGTAATATCATATATTATATGTTACATATTATATATTTTATATCATATATTCTATATTATATAACATATATTATATATTACATATAATATATTCTATATTTATTTTTTTTATTTTTAATTAATTGTTTTAACGTTTTATATAAATAAAATAGATATTAAAAATATATTTTCAATATAATAAAAAATATTAAATTTGTATATACATATATGTGCATGTGGTAAGTAATTATTATTAATATAGTAATCTTCTTCTCTTATTTTAATAGTTGGTCTTATTAAATATATAACTTATTTACTTTTTTAATTTTTCATTGGTCTAGCTATTAAATATACTATACTTTTTTTATTATACTTTTTTTATTATACTTATTTCTCTTTTTATTTTCAAATGATATAAAAATTTATATTAAAACAATATTTTTAATAGTATAAATTTAATAGTATAAAATTAAATATAAAATTAAATAATATATGTGGGTATGACTTATGGATAAAAAATTAATAATCAATGCACGTAAACCTAAGGGAGAATTAGGCTCTCAGATGATTGAAAGAATGAATGAATCTCATGAAAAATTAGCTAGGTGGGGCGTTAGTCATTTAAATGTTGAAAATAATGATGTAGTTCTTGATATTGGCTGTGGTGGTGGAGTTAATGTAAAAAGATTTAGTGAAATGGCTCCAAATGGAAAAGTTTATGGGTTGGATTATTCTGAAATTAGTGTTGAAAAATCTGAACATTTTAACAAAACAGCTATAAAAGAAGGAAAAGTTGAGATAATTCAAGGATCAGTATCAAAGCTTCCTTTTGAAGATGAAACCTTTAATATTGTTACAGGGTTTGAAACAGTTTACTTTTGGCCAGATTTTATTGAAGATTTAAAAGAAGTTAATCGAGTATTAAAAAAAGATGGTAAGATTTTTATTTGTAATGAAGCTGCTGGTGAAGAACATATTCTTGAAAAAATGAGTGATTATATAGACTTATTGGATATGAAAATTTATTCAGAAAATGATCTTAAATCAGCTTTAAATGATTCTAATTTTATTGATATAAATATATTTAAGAAAAATGAAGGTAATAATTGGATTTGTGCAATAGCAACTAAAAAAGGATGAAAATCAATAATTCATAATTAATTTGTAAGATATTTATAAATTTAATGTATCAACAGCATTTTTTATTCGTTTCAATGCTTCTTTTAGAAGTGGACGAGGCATCGCTATATTCATCCTCATAAAACCTTCCCCATTTTTTCCGAATAATGATCCATCCTCAAGACATACTTTTGCTTTTTTCTTTAAAAACTCATTTAACACTTCATTATCCATTTCAAGGTTTTTACAATCTATCCATACTAGATAAGTACCTTCAGGAATAATTGGTGTCATACCTTTAATATCTTTGAAATAATCTTTTAAAAGGTTTAAATTCTCTTCTAAATATTCTAAAACTTGTTTCAACCAATCATCACCATATCTAAATCCTGCTTCAAGGGCTGTATATGCAAATATGTCTGGTGAAGGAACTATACCATTCATTGTAGCTATAAATTCTCTTCTAATCTTTTCATTAGGTATTATTATTGGAGATATATGTATTCCTGATAAATTAAATGTTTTACTTGGTGATATACACACAATACAATTTTCTTCAAATTCTTTTGATATTGATCCGAAGGTAGTATGCTTATTTCCATTTAGAAGAATTTCACTATGTATTTCATCTGCAATAACAGTTAAATTGTTTTCTATAGCTATATTTCCAAGTTTTTCTATTTCTTCTTTTTTCCAAACTCTTCCTGTGGGATTATTTGGATTGCAAAATATGATGGTTTTTATTGGTTTGTAGTATGGGTTATGTCCCTGTTTATAGGAAAATATTTCTTTTAGATTTTCAAAATCTATTTCATACTTTTTGTCAACTAATTTAAGTGGATTTGTTACTATCTGACAGCCACTATTTTTAACAACTGGGAAAAATTGATGATAACATGGTTCTTGAAGTATAACTCTATCTCCTGGATGGGTAAGCGACTTAAGAGCTATATTTAATCCAGATATAACTCCTGGTGTAAATACAATCCATTCAGGTTTTATATTCCATTTAAATTTATTTTTTACCCTTTCAACAACTGCATCTATTAATGTTTGAGGAGCTTGTGTATATCCAAAGAAAGGATGATCTGCACGCTCTTTAATAGCTTCAACTATTGGTTGAGGTGAGGGAAAATCCATATCTGCAACCCACATTGGAATTAAATCATCACAACCAAATATATCTTCCATCATATCCCATTTAAGGCATGAAGTATTTTTTCTATTTTCTATTTTATCAAAGTTATATTTCAATTTCTTACTCCTTTGTAATTCTTAATTTCTAAATTTTTAATCTTTAACTTCATAAATTTTAAATTCTAATTTCTAAATTCTTAATTTTAGCTATTATTTATATTACTTTATTATTTTTTATTATCAACTTTTATCACAATTTATTAAAATTTATTAAATTTATTAAAATCATTAATATTATTACTATTATTATTACTATTATTATTCAAGCTATTATCATCTTATTATCATTATTACTATAATTATTTTTATTATTATCATTCAATTCCTTTTAATCTCAAAGCATCATGTAAAAGGGAGTTTCCATCACATTTATAGCAGTGATTTTCTAATCCCCATGGAACTTTGTGTTCATATACAATATCAGAAGCTTCTCGTATTGTTTCTTTATACCAGTTAGCATATGGTGCTCTATGTCCTTCTAATTTCGATCCTGGGTTTGGAGCCCATACAAATGGAATTATATTAACTCCTAAATTTGATAAAAAGTCAATTCCTTCTAAAAATGTTTCTTTTGGTTCTAATCCCATTACCATAGCTACATAAACTTTTCCTTCTCCAAAAATTTCCACAGCTTGTTTAATAGATTTTATAAACTCTTCATGACTTGTGCTTGAAGATTTTCCAGGACATATTGCTTTATAGTATTCTGGATCCCATATTTCCATATTAAAGCTAAGTGTTTCTATACCTGTATCGTAATATCCTTGTATATTATCTCCTTTTGCTGGTGCTGGTGCAACTAATCCTGGAATTTTTTCTAATCCTGTATATCTTCTCATTTCAGATAGTATATTACCAACTACTTCAAGTTCTTTTCCACTTATATAACATCCTCCGGTCATATTTATGTGTTTTGCTTGACCTTCGTTAAATGCTGCAGCTGCGACTTCTCCTATTTCTTGAGCTTCTTTTTTTCTAACTACTGAATTATATGTTTTTGATGTTGGAACAAGGTTGCAAAATGAACATTGATTATTATTTTTAAAATTTGAACAATAGTTTTGGAAACAAAAGAATAAACAATCTTCTCCTCCAAGCTGTCCTATTTTAACCATTTCCTTTCCAGTCTTTGTTTTTTTATTATAATATTTTGGTCGATCCATCCATTTTACTTCGCAAATAAAATCTTCATTTTTATATAATATTAAATTTTCATCAACTTTTTTAATATTATATTGTGAAGATGAATTTAAACGATATTGAACTACAGTTCCATCTGGAAGATAAAAATCATCTGGAAGTTTTATTTCCTTGTGGGTTTCAAAGTCCCAACCAAAAAGTCCATGATTTTGTTCTTTATATTTAGTTCCTACTCCTTCTAAACTTTCTTTATCTGAATGCACACCTTCTGTAAGTAATAATGCTTTTAATAGTAAATAATCTGTCATCTTTATCTCTCTTTTTATTTAAAATCTCATTTTATTAGAAAATATTTTTACCATATTAATTAATATAACAATTGTTATATTATATAAATTTAACTATCTTATTAATTTAATTTTTTATTTTAGTTCTATATTTTTCATATTTTAGTTTCATATTTTAGTTTCATATTTTAGTTTTTTATTTTAGTTTTTTATTTTATTTTTATATTTTAGTTTTATATTTTCTAATAATTTTATAATTTATTCAATATTATGTATATAATTATAATTAAATTATTTTTAAACCTTAATTTTTTTATTAAATGAAATAGTTATCTTATTAAATTGCATTTATTTTTTAGATATTGTTTCATTCAATAAAAATTCAATTCTACAACATAAAAGAGGTTTATTAACCTTAGTGTTTAAATATAATAACAATTAATCTATATATGCTCAAACTTTTTATAATATTGTTAGAACTATATCTAACGTTCTAAATATTTTAATAATTTGTAGCCTTTTATTAAAAAATATTAAATTAAACTTAAAAATAAAATTTAGAAAAACTATGGTATTAATATGACATCAGGAAATACATTTGCTAATCCAGCTCCATTAGGTCTTTTTGGATTTGGAATTACTACAATATTACTCAGTTTGCATAATGCAGGAATAACAGAACTTTCAATGGTTATATTGGCAGCTGCAACTTGTTTAGGAGGAATAGCTCAGATTATTGCAGGAATTTTTGAAATGAAATTTCAAAATACTTTCGGTGCGACGGTATTTGTTTCATTTGGATTTTTTTGGATTTCAATGGTAATGATCTGGATTTTACCAGGTATAGGGGGAGTTCAACCAGCTGATCCGATTTCAATGGGATTTTATCTACTTTTATTTGGTTCTTTTACAAGTTTGATGTTTATAAGCTCTTTAAAGCATACAAAAATTCTTCAAATATTGTTTGCTTTGGTATCTATTTTATTCTTCTTATTAGCAATCGCTGACTTTACTGGTATAGCTATTATAAAATTGATTGGGGGATATTTAGGTATATTACTAGGCGCTGCAGCTATTTATGGTTGTATTGGTCAAATA
>NZ_JXMW01000004.1:0-2500 GCF_002072215.1 Methanobrevibacter arboriphilus JCM 13429 = DSM 1125 | reverse complement strand
TTAAAAAATCTATTGTGTCTATTAAATTCTCTATAGATTCTCAAAATTCAGATAGTTTATATTTTCCTGTGTTAGAAGCTAATGTTATTTTAGGTAATGGCAAAAAGCTAAATTTTATTGATAGAAGTAATGATTCTTGGGAACTTGCTAAAAATAAACCCATTACTACTAATCAACTTAAAAAACAGCTTTTAAAGATAGGGGATCTTCCTTTTTATATTGATAATATAAATATAATTTATTCTGGAAATCTGTTTGCTCCATTAAGTAAAATCAATGAGTTTAGAAGAGATTTTTTTAATAAGTTAGAGATTCTTATTTTAAATAGTTATATTCCTGATGATAATGATTTAAATATTTCAAAAAATAGGCTAAAAGATTTTAAAAGGGATCTTATAAGTAGTTCTAATATTAATAATAGTATTAGTAATGAGATTAGTATCAATAATAGCAATATTAATAGTAATAATATTAATAATAATAACAATAATAGTATTAGTAATAATAACAACATAAATAATAATATTAATAATAAAAGTGACATAAGTAATATTAATAATAACATTATTAATAAGAGTAATCATCTTGATAATAATAGGGTTGGTAATGAGAGTTTTAATATTATCAATGAAAGTTCTAATAATAAAACTTCTAAATATTCAGTATCTGCATATATAAATGATCTTGAGATTCTTAAAAATATTTCAAACAATGATGATGGAGAAACAAGTTTCAATCGATTGTATTTAGAGGTACCAGTTGAAAATGATTTTTTAGAATCAAAACCTATTGATGTTAGTTATTATATAATGTTTTTAAAGGAAGCATTAAATATTTCAAATAATCAAAAATATGAACTTGTGTGGAAATGGCCGGATATAGCTCATAAAGACACTAAAGAGGGATTAATTAAGGTAGTTGCAATATTAAAGAAATTAAACATAAAGATAAATATTATGACAAGTTTATTGGGTGTGAATAGTTATTTAAAAGATAATTATAGTGTTAATATTTATGGTTCTTATTCATTAAATGTTTTTAATTCTATTTCTGCCTCAAATCTTAAAGACTTTGATTTATTGACTTTTTCTCCTGAATTATCTATCAATGATTTAAAAACTTTAATGGATAATTATGAAGCTAAAAATCCTGTTCCTGAAGTTCTTGTTAAGGGTAATATAGAAACTTTGATAACTAGAAAACCATTTATAGATAAAAAACATTATAGTTATATAACTAGTATTTGTAATAATAATCCTAAATTTAATTTTATTAAAAATAAAAGTATTAATGATATTAATTTTTATTTGAATGATCTTAAGAATAACTTTTATCCTATCAAAAGTGTGGAGGATGGAAACTTAATTTTAAATAGTTATGAGACTTCTTTGGTAGATCAAATTCCTCGTTTAGCTTCATTTGGTATTAATAATTTTTCAATTGATGCTCGATGGAAATCTAAAGATTATCTATTAAATTTAAAATTATAATTAAATTTATTATATTTTTATTAGTTTATTTCTAAATTCTTTTTATTTTTTATTTAATTCTTTTAGCTATTTTTAGTTATTTTTTTAACTAATTTTTTTAGTTAATTCTTTTAGTCAATTCTTTTTAGCTAATTTTTACTAGTATTAATATTTTTACTAGTATTGTTTTTAGTAAATATTTTTTAGTTTTTAGTATTTTTAATTATAATATTTAGGGTGCTAGATTTTTAGGTTTCTGAGAGCTTTTGCATGCTCTCTGATTCGTTGTATCCTTGTTTTATGATGAGTCCTGTTAAAAGTACAAGCAGATAACTTGTTTTTGCTATGGATTCTTTTGTATATTTGTGGAATTTGTTATTTTTCAGTCCTTTTTTGGTTAATTTGAAGAAATCTTCGATTTTTCCTCTTATTTTTTTAAATTTCTTCCATTTGGTGATTAGTTTTTTGAATTTAGAAACTAATTCTTTGTAAATGTCTTCTTTTTTGTTTTTAACTTTGAAATATTCTAAAGGATAATTGAATTGGCTTAAAATTTTGTTTATTTTCATGTTTTCTTTTGGAAATATTAATGGAACTATTTTATACTTTAAAATTCCCTCACGATAATTATTAAAACTTATATATCCTTTATCTGCTATTATAATGTCTTTGTTTCTTATTATTCTTCTTTTTCTTAGTTTTTCCATTATTTCAGGGAATAATTCAGAGTCATGCTTAGATCCTTTATGTATTAACATGGTCAATGGTTGTCCAGTGTGATAATCAAGTGCTAAAGTTAATTTAAACCCTATATAAAACCCTTTTGAAGCTGATTTGGCCCAATAAAGCCCTTTTTTCTCGAGAAATTTTTTAGTGTAATTTTGCTTGTTCCAGTTCATATCAACCTGTATATCGGTTCCATCAATTAAAACTGTGCGTTTTCCTCTTTTAATTGGTTTAAATTCCTTATTTAATGTTTTAATCACGAATTCAAGTATTTTCTTTTGATTAAATCTTGCCAAAAATTCATA